>JAADEN010000025.1 GCA_013153375.1 Chloroflexota bacterium
GGCCTCGCGGTCGCCGCGCCGCCTGCGATACGGGTTTGGGAAGCCGAAGCCGCAGGACGCCGTCCCCGGGCGGAAAAGAGGGCCCCAAATGGCGCGCCTCTCCTTGCCTTTTGGAGTCGTTTAAGGTATACTTTGGGGGAAACTGGTAGAAAGTGGCGCGAAATGGGGCGCCGGAGTCTCTCCGGCGTTTCCGCCTTTAAGTAGAGTGTAGAACGAATGTTCTTGGGCCAGTATGTGCACACCCTGGACGGCCACGGCCGCGTGATCATTCCGGCGCGCTTTCGCCCCGCGCTGCGGGAGGGCGTGTATCTGTTGCGCGGCCTGGACCAGAACCTCATGGCCCTGACGCCGGCCCAATTCGAGGCCCTGGCCGCGCAGTTGCAGCGCTTGAGCCTCACCGACCCTGTGGCCCGGCAACTCAAGCGTTTGATCTTCTCGGCCGCGTCCTTCGAGCGGCTGGACAACGCGGGGCGGGTGCGCATCGCGCCGCCTTTGCGGGCCCTGGCCGGTTTGAAGGACGAGGTCGTCATCGCGGGCGTGGGCGATTACTTCGAGATGTGGTCGCCCCAGGCGTGGGCCGCGCAAGAGCAGGCCTTGCACGACGCGGAGGCCAATGCCCAACGCTTCGCGGTGTTCCAACTGTCGCTGCAGTCCGCGGCCGCGCCGCGCGCCGCAGCCGAAGAGGCGGAGCCCGAGGATGACACGCCATGAGCGCCCGCCACGAACCCGTGCTCCTGGACGCGGTGCGGACCGCGCTGCGTCCCCGGCCCGGGGGGCGGTATGTGGACGCCACGGTGGGCCTGGGGGGGCACGCCGCGGCCCTGCTGGCCGCCAGCGCGCCCGACGGCCAACTACTCGGCCTGGATGTGGATCCCCAGGCCTTGGCCGTGGCCCGCGAGCGTCTGGCCCCTTTTGGCCCGCGGGTGCACTTGCGCCACGGCTCGTACACCCACCTGGCCGATTATGTGCGCGCCCTGGGCTGGCACGGCCAGGTGGACGGCATCGTGGTGGACCTGGGTGTGTCGTCGTTGCAACTGGATTCGCCCGAGCGGGGCTTTTCCTTTCGCCACGATGCGCCTCTGGACATGCGCTTCGACCCCACCCGCGAGGGCCCGACCGCGGCCGACCTGGTGAACACCCTGCCCGAAGACGAACTGGCCGATTTGCTGTGGCGTTATGGGGAAGAGCGGCGGGCGCGCGCGGTGGCGCGGGCCATCGTGCGGAACCGGCCCATCACCACCACGGGGCAACTGGCTCAGGTCGTGGCCTCGGCCACTCGCAGCGGCAAGCCCGGCATGCACCCCGCCACCCGCACTTTTCAGGCCTTGCGCATCGCGGTCAATCGGGAGTTGGAAAATCTGGAGCGGTTGCTTCCTCAGGCGTTGGAGGTGTTGGCCCCCGGCGGGCGCCTGGCCGTCATCGCTTTCCATTCCCTGGAGGATCGCATCGTCAAGCACTTTTTGCGCCGTGAAAGCCGCGATTGTCTTTGTCCGCCCGAGCAGTTGGTCTGCACCTGCGGCCACCGGGCCCAGGTGCGGCTGGTGCGGCCCTTCCCGTGGCGGCCCGAGGCCGACGAAGTGAGCCGCAATCCGCGTGCCCGCAGCGCGCGCTTGCGGGTGGCGGAGAAACTGCCGTCCGGCGAGCATGCATAGAGGAGCGCACCGATGTGGCCTGCGTTTTTCCCCCGCCCCGCCCAGGCTTGGAGCCTGGCCCGCCGCGCGGCCCAGGCCCAGGCTTGGCGTCGGTTTTGGACGCGCCAGGGCGTGCGTTGGGCCCGCTGGGCCCTGGGCGTGGCCGCGCTGTTTTTGGTCGTCGCGGCGCATTTGTACCTGGCCAACCAGGCCGTCGTGTTGTGGGAAGACATCCGTACCATGCAGTACGAATCGTGGCAGTTGTGGTGGGACATCGTGACCTGGCAGACCGACCTGGCCCGCCAGCGCAACGCGCAGGCCATGCAAGAAGCCGTGTCGCAATTGGATTTGCGCTGGCCCGAACCGGCCCGCGTGTTGTATGTGCCCGTGGCTCTGCCGTCCCATCCGCCCGAGGCCGCGGTTCAAGTGCCCGGCGTGTGGGCTCCGCCGCCGACGCCCGACCCGTGGCTGCCGCCCGAGTACACCATCAGCGGCAGCCAGTGGCTGGCTCAAGGCGGCTGGGAACGCCTGCGGCAGGCCCTGGGCTTGCCCGAGGCCGACCTGCGCGCCGGCATTTCGCGTTGAGGAGCCTGCCGTGAGCATGCCATCGCGTTTCGTCGCTTCCGAACCCGCTGCCAGGGACGCCGAGGCTGGAGGGCCGCCGCCCACCGCGTCCAGCCCGCGGCCTTTTTACATGCTGGGGGGCTTGTTGGGCGGCGTGGCCCTGCTCATCGTCCTGCGCCTGATTTGGTTCCAGATCGACCCCGAGTTGGCCGAGTTCCGCGAGTTCGCGCGTCAGGATCGGGGCTACATGACCGGCGAGATGTTCCCCTTGCCCCGGGGCTGGATCACCGACCGTCACGGTCGTGTGCTGGCCGGCGCGCGCCTGGCCTATCAGTTGGATGTCGCGCCCGACGCGCTGCGGCGTCCCGGCGAGGTGGTGGCCGTGCTGGCCGGCGTGCTGGAGATGTCGCCCGAAGCCTTGTGGGCCCGTCTGGCCCCGGACGAGCAGGCTCAGACCCCGCCCGCAGTCATGTTGTCCTACACCATCACCCCCCGGCAGCGGGAATTGCTTTTGCAATGGTGGGCCCGCTGGGCCGCGCTGGGCGACCAGTCCCCCATTGATCCGAACCGCAACGATGTGTTTCGCTTCACCCCCGTGCTGGTGCGCGATTATCCCGAGGGCGATGTGGCCGGCAATGTGCTCGGCTTCGTCACCCTCAGCGATCGCGAGGCCCGGCCCATGTGGGTGGGCAACTTCGGCGTGGAAGAATACTACGACCGCCTGCTGCAACAGCAGTGGGTCACCATCCCCTTTTACGAACCCTACAGCGTGACCGCGGAGCAGGTGCCTTTGCCCGAGCCGCCCTCGGGCCTGGTGCTCACCGTGGACCGGGATGTGCAGGCCCTGGTGGAGTCCATTCTGGACGAGGCCCTTGAGGAGTACGAGGCCCGTCGGGGGGTCATCATCGTCATGCGGCCCAAGACGGGCGAGATCTTGGCCCTGGCCATGAGCCCGCGGCCCCGCCTGGACGATTACGACAGCGTGTTGTCGTTCTTGCGCACCTTCGAGGGGCAGGGCTGGAACTGGGCCGTGGAGCACACCTACGAGCCCGGATCGGTGATGAAGCCCATCATGCTGTCCATCGCCCTGGACTCGGGCGCCATTGACCCCGATTTCACCTACATGGACACGGGCGTCGAATATCCTTGCGGCGGCACCGCGCCCGTGTACAACTGGGACTACGGCGCGCACATGAAGCAAGACATCGTGGGCTGCTTGGCCAACTCCCTTAACACTTGCTTCGCCAACATCGCCATGCATGTGCCCCGCGAGACGGTGCGCACTTACATGGAGGCCTTTGGTTTCGGCCAGCCCACCGGCGTTGACCTGGCCCCTGAGCGTTCGGGGATGTTCTCCGTGGCGGCCTGCTCCGATCACTCGCGGCTGGGTTTTGGGTACGCGGTGTCGGTCACGCCGCTGCAACTGGCGGCGGCCGAGGCGGCCATCGCCAACGGTGGGTTCCTCATGCGGCCCTACCTGGTCAAAGCCCAACTGGTCAACGGTCGGCTGGTGCCCACGCCGTTCCCGCAGGTGGTGCGGCGGGTGATGCGCGCCGAAACCGCGGCCCAGGTCAACGATTTTCTGGCCCGCTCCATGACCCACGACACTTACAAGAACGCGGAAGTGGAAGGCTACCTCCTGGCGGGCAAGACGGGCACCGCGTTCAACCCTCGCGATCCCGACGACCTGCTCGACGCGACCATGGTGGGTTGGGGGCCGGTGGGCGATCCCCAATTTCTGGTGCTGGTTTGGCTGGAAGACCCGCGGGCCAACGACGGCTGGGCCTCGTTGACGGCCGCGCCCACCTTCCGGCGGGTGGTGGAGCGTCTGGTGGTCATCCTGGGCGTCCCGCCCCAAGACGGGGCCGTCCAGGCCGCCTATCGCGGGCGTTGAGGCAAAGGGTATGCGTGTCGCGGATGTGATCCACGGCCTCACGGGCCAATATCCCCCCCACGGCGGGCAGGAGCCCATCACCGCCGCGGTGATCGATTCGCGGCGGGCCACGCCGGGCAGTCTGTTCATCGCCCTGCCGGGGGAGCATCACGATGGCCACGACTTCGTGGCCGACGCGTTCGCGCGCGGCGCGCGGCTGGCCCTGGTGCACCGCGAGGTGCCCGACTGCCCCACCCTGGACCTGCGCGGCGGGTTCGACCCGGCCGCGTGGGATGCGTTCCAGTTGCCAGGCTGCCTGCGGGTGGAGGATACGCTCCGCGGGTTGCAGACCCTGGCCCGCAACTGGCGGCGTCGGCTGCCCGACCTGCGGGTGGTGGGCATCACGGGCAGCGTGGGCAAGACCTCGACCAAGGAGTTGGTGGCCCAGGTGTTGGCCCAGCGTTATCGGGTGCTCAAGAACCCGGGCAATTACAACAACGAGATCGGGCTGCCGTTGACCTTGCTGCACGCCCGGCCCGAGCACCAGTGGGCCGTGCTGGAGATGGGTTTCTATGTGCCCGGCGACATCGCGTTGCTGTGCGACATCGCGCAGCCGCACATCGGCGTGGTGACCAATGTGGGCATGGTGCACGCGGAGCGGGCCGGGTCGCAGGAGGCCATCGCCCAGGGCAAGGCCGAGTTGGTGGAGGCCCTGCCGCCCCAGGGCGCGGCCGTGCTCAATTACGATGACCCCTGGGTGCGGGGCATGGCCGGGTGCACCGCGGCGCGGGTCTTCTTCTACGGCCTGAGCCCCGAGGCCGACCTGTGGGCCTCCCAGGTCGAAGGTCTGGGCCTGGACGGCATCCGCTTCGTGTTTCACTATCGGGGCGAGGCCGTGCCCGTGCATCTGCCCCTCCTGGGCCGGCACGCGGTGCAACTGGCCTTGCGGGCCGCGGCCGTGGGCCTGCTGGCCGGGCTCGACTGGCCCGACCTGCTGCGGGGCCTGCGGGCCGACCAGGCCCAGTTGCGCGTCATGACCGTGTCCACGCCCCAGGGCGCGCTGGTCATCGACGACACCTACAACGCCGCGCCCCAATCCATGCTGGCCGCGCTCAACCTGTTGGCCGACATCCAGGGCCGCCGCAAGATCGCCATCCTGGGCGACATGCTGGAACTGGGGCCTTACGCAGAGGCCGGGCACGAGATGGTGGGCGCGCGCGCGGCCGAGGTGGTGGATTATCTGCTCACTTTTGGCCCCCTGGCCCGGCGTATGGCCCAGGCCGCGCGACGGGCCGGGCTGCCCGCGGCGCGGGTGGCCGCGTTCGACGCGGACCAGGTGGACGCGCTCGTCGCGCACGCGCGGCGTCTGCTGGGCCCCGACGATGTGGTGCTGGTCAAAGGCTCCCGGGGGATGCGCATGGAACGCATCGTGGCCGCACTGGAGGCGTCCCCATGACCCACACGGCAGCCATTCTGGGCCTGATGGCGGTGAGTTTCATGCTGACCTTGATTTGGGGTGAACCCATGCTGCGGGTGCTGCGGCACTTTCGCATCGGCAAGCGTATTCGGGTCGAGGGGCCGCAGCGCCATCAGATCAAGATCGGCACGCCCACCATGGGCGGCTGGATCATCGTGGTGCCCGTCACTTTGCTGTCGTTGTTCTTTTACGCCACCAAGATTTGGGGCCTGACCTTCTTGGGGCGGGAGATGTTGTTGCCGGTGGGTTTGATGGTCGGACACGCCTTGTTGGGCGCGGTGGACGATTGGCTGGGCGTGCGCGAGACGCCCACGGGCATGCGGGCGCGCACCAAGTTCGGCCTGCAAGTGCTGCTGGCCGTCGCGGCCGCGTGGTGGCTGCACGACATCTACGAAGCGCCGCCCATGTATCTGCCCGGCATCCAACTGCCCGTGCCCCTGGGCTGGGTGTACATGCCGCTGAGCGTGCTCATCATCGTGGGTACATCCAATGCGGTCAACCTGACCGACGGCCTGGACAGTTTGGCGGGGCTGATCGCGGCCACCGCGTTCGCTGCATACGGCGGCATCGCGCTGGCCCAGGGCGACGCGGCCTTGGCCCGCTTCGCGTTCTTGGTGGTCGGCAGCGTGTTGGGCTTCTTGTGGTTCAACGCGCATCCCGCCCAGTTGTTCATGGGCGATACGGGCTCCCTGGCCCTGGGCGCGACCCTGGGCGTCATCGCGCTCATGACGGGCGAGTGGCTGGTGCTGCCCCTCATCGCCATCATCCCTTTGGCCGAGACCTTGAGCGTGATCTTGCAGGTGGCGTACTTCAAACTCACGGGCGGGCAGCGCATCTTCAAGATGGCGCCCCTGCATCACCACTTCGAACTCTCGGGTTGGAGCGAAACCCAGGTGGTGATGCGTTTTTGGTTGGTGAATTTGTTGGCCGCGCTGATCGGCGTGCTGATCGCGCTGGCGTAGGAGCGACGATGGCTGCGGTACGACCGGAACACGCGCGTTGGGCCCTGATTTTGGGCGCGGGGCGGCAAGGCGCCTCGCTGGCCCGCTTCTACGCGCGTCAGGACGCCCGCGTGGTGCTCAACGACCGGCGCGGGGCCCGGGACCTGGCCTCCGCGTGGGCGGCCCTGGCCTCCGAGTCGGTCACCTGGGTGACGGGCGGGCACCCCCGCTTTCTGCTCCAGGGGCCCGAGGTGGTGGCCGTATCGGGCGGGGTGCCGCTGGACCTGCCCCTGCTGGTCGCGGCCCGGCAGTTGGGTTTGCCCCTGGTCAGCGACGCGGGGCTGTTCTTCGCGGTCGCGCCGTGTCCCACCGTGGGCATTACGGGCTCCGCGGGCAAGACCACCACCACGACCCTGGTGGGGCGCATGGTGGCCGCGGCCGCGCGCGAGGCCCACGGCGTTGCGTATAGCCAAAATGAAGAGCAGGGCGACCTCGCGGCGCTGCCCAAACTTTTCCGCAAGGCCTGGGTGGGCGGCAACATCGGCAACCCGTTGCTGCACCAGGTCTTCGACATGCAGCCCGCGGATGTGGCCGTGATGGAGGTCTCCAGTTTCCAGTTGGACATCGCCCACGCCTCGCCCCGGGTGGCCGTGGTGCTCAACATCACGCCCAACCACCTGGACCGCCACGGCACCATGGACGCCTACATCGCGGCCAAGGCCCGCATCCTGGCCTTCCAGCGCGCCGACGATGTGGCCGTGCTGGGCTGGGAGGACGCCCACGCCTGGGCCCTGCGCGACCAGGCCCGAGGTCGGGTGGTGGGCTTCGGCCTGACGCCGCCGCCTTCGGGCGTGACCGGCGTCTATCTGAAAGAGGACACCTTCGTGTGGCGCGCGGCCGACGGCCACGAGGAGCCCCTGCTGTCGGCCGAGCGGGTGGCCTTGCGCGGGCGGCACAACCGCCTCAATGTGGCCGCGGCCCTGGCCGTGGCCCGGGTGTTGGGCCTGGGGCCCGGCCACATGCGGGCCGGCGTCGAGGGCTTCACCGGCGTGCCCCATCGCCTGGAGTTGGTGCGGGTGCACCGGGGCGTGGCCTGGTACAACGATTCCATCGCCACCAGTCCGGCCCGGGTGCTGGCCGCGCTGGCGTCCTTCGAGCACGAACCCATCGTGCTGCTGGCCGGTGGCCGAGACAAGCACCTGCCCTGGGATGCGTTCGCCCGGGCCGTGCGGCAGCGGGTGCAGCACTTGATCTTGTTCGGCGAGGCCGCGCCCCTCATTCGTGAGGCCGTGGACGCGGCCGATGGCCCGCTGCCGCACAGCCTGTCCGTCGTACCCGATTTGCACGCCGCGGTGCAAAAGGCCGCGGCCCTGGCCGAGCCGGGCGCGGTGGTGCTGCTTTCGCCCGGCTGCGCCAGTTTCGATCAGTTTCGCAATTTCGCCGAACGCGGGGAGAAGTTTCGCCAATGGGTCCACGCATTGCCATAGTTCGTCCCGAGGCCAACGAGCCTCGCCCACCGCGGCCGAAGCCCGAGGCCCCGCCCACGCCCTGGTGGGCGGCGGTGGATTGGCCGTTGCTGCTCATCATCCTCGCGCTGCTCGTGGAAGGCACGGTCGCCATCTATTCCACTTCGGTGGCCTTCGCGGTGACCCGCACCGACAAACCCGCCTTCTACTTCGTGGTGCGCCATGCCGTGTTCGTGGCCGTGGGGCTGATGTTGATGTTGATCGTGTGGCGGGTGGGATACGCTCCGCTGCGGGCCCGGCCCCGCCTGGTGGCCGTGCTGGCCGCCGGCGTGGTGGCCTCGTTGTTGGTCTTGCTGCTGCGCAATCGCCTCGCGGGCACCACGGGCCGCACCCTGTTGGGCGGCTCTTTGCAGCCCGCGGAGTTCGCCAAACCCGTGCTCATCGTGTATTTGGCCGTGTGGCTCACCACCCGCCGCCGCGAGATGCCCAACTGGCGCTACGAACTGGTCTCCGTGGGCGCCATCACCGGCATCTTCGCGTTGCTGGTGCTCTTGCAACCCGACCTGAGCGCCGCGGCCACGGTCTTCGCGCTGGGCATGATGATGCTCTTCCTGGCCGGTGCGCATTCCAAACAGGTGGTCTTCACCCTGGGCGTGGCCGTCTTGGTCCTCGCGGTGGGCATTCCGGCCATGCGCTGGATTTACCCCGTGGGCGTGACCCGCTTCCGCGATTTTTGGATCGCGCTGCGCACGCCGGCCCAGGTCGAAGGGCACTTGCGGGAGGCTATCTGGGCCTTTCTGCGGGGCGGCTGGTTCGGCGTCGGCATCGGCGAGGGGCAAAGCAAGTTCTACTATCTGCCCTTGCCGCACACCGACAGCGTGTTCGCGGTGATCGGCGAAGAGTGGGGCGTGCTCGGCGCGATTCTGGTGGTGGGCACTTTTGGCCTGCTGTTGTGGCGCGGGCTCAAGGTGGCTACCGAGGCGCCCGACCCCATGGGACGGCTCCTGGCCGGAGGCATCATCCTCTGGCTGGTAGGCGAGGCCGTGCTCAACATGGCCGGCATCGTCGGCCTGTTGCCCGAGGCCGGCAATGTGATGCCCTTCTTCAGTTACGGCGGTTCCAATTTGACGGTAACGCTGGCGTCGCTGGGCCTGGTGCTCAGCGTCGCGGGCGAGGCCCGGCGCGCGTCCCGGGCCCAAGGAGGACCCAATCGTGCGGTTGTTGATTTGCGCCGGGGGAACCGGCGGCGGCGTGTATCCCGCGCTGGCCGTATGGCAGCGCCTGGCGCCTGACGCGCCCCAGGTGCTGTGGGTGGGCGGTCAGGGCGGCATGGAAGAGGACCTGGTCCGGCGGGCCGGGCTGCCTTTTCGCGCCATCCCTGCCGCGGGCGTACACGGCGTGGGTTGGCGCGCCCTGCCCGGCAACCTGCTGCGCCTGGCCCGGGGCACCTTCGCCGCCCGGCGGGTGCTGGCCGAGTTCCGCCCCCAGGCCATGTTCTTCACGGGCGGGTATGTCGCCGGGCCCGTGGGCCTGGCCGGATGGCGCATCCCCACGCTGCTCTATGTGCCCGACATCGAGCCCGGCCTGGCCCTCAAGGTCCTCACCCGCTTCGCGGACCTCATCGCGGTCACGGTGGAGGATTCGCGGCGTTTCTTCCCGGGCAAGCGGGTGGTGGTCACCGGCTATCCCGTGCGGCAGGAGATCGCGGCCTGGGTCGGGCGGCAGGCCGAGGCGCGCCAGCGCCTGGATCTGCGCGCCGACGAGCCCGTGCTGCTGGTGTTCGGCGGCAGCAAGGGCGCGCGCAGCCTCAATCAGGCCCTGGCCGCTCACTTGGAGCCGTTGCTGGAGATGACCCAGGTGGTGCACATCAGCGGGCGTCTGGATTGGCCCACGGTGCAGGCCCGTCAGCAGGCCCTGCCGCCCGAATTGCAGCGCCGCTATCGGGCCTTCCCCTTCCTGTACGACGCGGACATGGGCGCGGCCCTGGCCGCGGCCGATCTGGTGGTGTCCCGCGCCGGCGCGTCGGTTCTGGGGGAATTTCCCCTCTTCGGCCTGCCTGCGGTGCTGGTGCCTTATCCGCACGCGTGGCGTTATCAGCAGGTCAACGCGCAATGGCTGGCCGACCGGGGCGCGGCGCGCATCGTGGCCGATGCGGACCTGCCCACGCAACTGCTGCCCGTGGTGCGCGACTTGCTGCACGACGCGCCCGCGCGGCAGGCCATGCGCCAGGCCATGCTGCGCCTGGCCCGTCCCGACGCCGCGGCGCGCATCGCGGACCTGTTGCGCGGCCTGACCCGGCACGAGGAGAGTGCGCCATGATTTCGTTGCACGCGGTGTTTTGGTTGGCTTTGTTCTTCTTCGCCGCGGTGGGCGCGATTCGCGGCTGGGTGCGGGAGATCCTGGTGACCTCCAGCCTGGTGCTGGCCTTCGTCATCATCACCTTGTTCCTGCGCGCCCGGGAGCCGCAAATTCAGCCCAACGAGGCCGCGTTGCCGCCGGCCATGACCTGGCACTTCGTCGTGCCCCCCACCGTGGGAAATCCCCGCACCGAGGTGTTGATTCGGGCCGGCCTGTTGGTGCTCTTCGCCATCATCGGCTACGAGACGGCCGGCATGGGCCGTTTTGCCGCCCGCCTGGGCACGACCCGAACCCAGGATCGCATTCTGGGCGCGGTGCTGGGCGCGCTCAACGGCTACTTCCTGGTCGGCTCCCTCTGGTATTATCTGGCCGCGTACGGATATCCTTTCGAAGTCTTTGAACCGCCTTCTGCCTACGGTTTGAACGAGCCTACCCTGTTGCAGTACATGCCTCCGGCCTACATTTTGAAGCCCTTGTTCGGCGCGGGCGTCGCGTCCTCCTTCGTGTTGATGTTGGTGTTGTTCATCTTCCTGCTCATCGCTTTGCTGTAGGCCCGCCGGAGAGATGCATCATGATGCATTTGGTCACCTTCTTCTGGACTTTGGAACTCCTTTTTGGGGTCATCGGCGCGCTGCGTGGTTGGGCCAAAGAGTTGCTGGTCACATTCAGCATGCTGGTCGCGCTGATGATTTTGAACCTCATCGAGGTGTACGCGCCGTGGATTTTGCAGACTTCCTTACGGGCGGAATTTCTCATTCGGGCCTTTGTGTTGCTGTTCATGGCCTTCTTCGGTTATCAGACCCCGGCCGCCATGTCCAACACCGGAGGCGGCCGTCGCGACTGGCTCCAGAATCGTCTGTTGGGCTTCATTCTGGGCCTGCTCAACGGTTATCTCATCGTCGGTTCCCTGTGGTTCTATTTGCACGAGGTCAATTATTTGTGGTACCCCGAATATCAAGACTTCATGCAGCACATCGTGATTCCGCCCAACGAGCAGAATCCTTACGGGGCCATGGCGCTGCGCATGGTGCAGAACATGCCGCCCCGTTATCTGGGCGTGCCGTGGCTCTACATTGCGGTGACTGCGGCCTTCGTGTTCGTGCTGGTGGTGTTCATCTGAGGCGGCCATGACCGACGGACGACGCATTCACCTCATCGGCATCGGCGGGACGGGCCTTTCGGCCATCGCCCGGGTGCTGCACGCGCGCGGCTGGCAGGTGAGCGGTTGCGACCGCAGCCCGAGCCCCACCCTGGACGCGCTGCGGGCGCGCGGCATCCCCGCGGTGGTGGGGCACGACCCCGGGCATGTGGCCGGGGCCGATGTGGTGCTGCGCTCCTCCGCGGTGCCCGAGCAGCACCCCGAAGTGCAGGCCGCGCGGGCCGCGGGCGTGCCCGTGCTCACCCGCCGCGCGTTCCTGCCTACCCTGACCGCGGGCTACCGCACCCTGGCCGTGGCCGGAACCCACGGCAAGACCACCACCACGGCCATGCTGGCCTGGGCCCTGGCCGCGCTGGGCGAAGATCCCACCCTCATCGTGGGCGGCGAAGTGCCGGACTGGGGGAACGCGCGCGTGGGCCGGGGGCCGTGGTTCGTCATCGAAGCCGACGAGTACGACCACATGTTCCTGGGCTTGCAACCCGAGGTCGGCGTGATCACCACCCTGGAGCACGACCACCCCGACCTCTTCCCCACCTGGGACGCGTATCTGGACGCGTTCGCGGCCTTTGCTGCCCGGGTCACCGATGCGCTGGTGCTGCGGGCCGACGACCCTGGCGTGGCCGCGCTG
>JAADEN010000013.1 GCA_013153375.1 Chloroflexota bacterium
AATGAGGTTGTCCTCCGCCTTTCACTCGACGCTCGAATTCTTCGTGGAGAGGTCACCGTGAACCGTTCTCAGGCTTCTTGGCTCTTCCTTTTAGGTGGGATCGTGCTGTTCGTGTTCGTGCCCCTGGCCTTGTTCTTGCCCAAGGCCACGGCGGCCAGCGATCCGTGGGCTCCCGTGCCCCAACGGGCCGCCCCCACCGACCATACGCATTTGCTGCCGGGGCCCTACGAGACCCCGCAAGAGGTGACGCGAGCCTGCCTCGAATGTCACCCCAACGCCGCGCACGAGGTCATGCAGACCAGCCACTGGACCTGGCTCAGCGAGCCCATGCGGGCCCGTTGGCTGGGCGGCAAGGAAATCCAAATCGGCAAGAAGAACGCCATCAACAACTTCTGTATCGGCATCCAGGGCAACTGGCCGGGCTGCACCAAGTGTCACATCGGCTACGGCTGGAAGGACGCGAACTTCGATTTCGAGAACCCTGAGAATGTGGACTGCCTGGCCTGCCACGCGGACATGACCACCTATGCCAAAAGCAAGGCTGGTTTGCCGGCCGACGAGGTGGACCTGACGGCCGCGGCCCAGAGCGTGGGCGGCCCGCCCACCCGGGAGAACTGCGGCAAGTGCCACTTCAACGGCGGCGGCGGCAACGCGGTCAAACACGGCGACCTGGACGAGAGCCTGTACGAGCCCGACCCCGAACTGGATGTGCACATGGGCAAGCACGACCTGCTGTGCGTGGATTGCCACACCACCGAACACCACCGCATCAAGGGCCAGGCCCTCTCCTTCGCCGTGGAGTACAAATCCCAGGTGGCTTGTGAAGATTGTCACAGCCCCCGGCCCCACCGGGACGATCGGCTCAACGATCACACCGACGCGGTGGCCTGCAGCACCTGCCACATCCCCTACAGCGCGCGCAAGTGGCCCACCAAAGTGTGGTGGGACTGGTCCACCGCGGGCCGGGACGACATCCCGCAGAATCACTACACCTACCTGAAGATCAAGGGCTCCTTCAAGTACGAAAAGAACCTGGTGCCTGAGTACTACTGGTGGAACGGCGAGGTCTCGTATCGCTATCTGCTGGGCGACGAGATCGACCCCACCAAGCCCACCCTCATCAACCCGCCCGCGGGCGACATCCACGACCCCAAGGCCAAGATCTGGCCCTTCAAGATCCACCGCGGACGGCAGCCCTACGACACCGAGTACCGCATCCTGCTCCAGCCCTGGACCGTGGGCGAAGGCGCGTTCTGGGACGCGTTCGACTGGGATGTGGCCCTTCGCAAGGGCGCGGAGTACGCGGGCATCCCCTTCAGCGGCAAGTGGGACTTCGCGGAGACCTGGTTCTTCTACCCGCAAGCCCACATGGTGGCCCCTGCGGAGCAAGCCCTGCAATGCACCGACTGCCACGGCCCCGAAGGCCGCCTGGATTGGGTGGCCCTGGGCTATCCGGGGGATCCCGCGGAGTGGGGCGGTCGAGAGAGCAGCAGCAAATAAACCCGCCGGGCCGCGGGCCCGCGGCCCTCATCACGGCAGCGGAGAACGACCATGACGACTTTGCGACGACCTTGGCTGTGGATGGTGCTGGGCGTGGCTGTGTTGGCCGTCGCCGGGGGCTGGGCCCTCACGGCCTACGCCGCGGCCGACCAGCCCGCGGCAACGCCCAGCGGCGGCGGTTCGCCCATGCACCCGCCTGTCATCCTGCGCGACGCGGACGGCAAACCCGTGGTTCAGACGGGCAACCCCGTCTCCACGGTGCAGACCTGCGGCGCGTGCCACGACACCGACTACATCGTGAGCCACAGTTTCCACGCCGATGTGGGCTTGAGCGATTGGGGCCAGGTCCAACAGCCCCCCGCCCACCCGTGGGACCAATCCCCCGGCATGTTCGGGCGCTGGAACCCCTTGCTGTATCGCTACCTCACCCCCGCGGGGGAGCCCCTGGACCTGGGCACGCCCGAATGGGTGATGCGCTTCGGCGGACGCCATGTGGGCGGCGGGCCGGCGCAGTACGCGCGTGACGGCCGGCCCCTCACCGCCCTGTCCCCCAGCCCCCAGAACCCCGAAACCGCGGTGCTGGGCCCCGACGGTCAGCCCCAGCCGTGGGACTGGAAGGCCTCGGGCACGGTGGAGATGAACTGCTTCTTGTGCCACCTGCCCAACCCCGACAACCAGGCCCGCATCGCCGCGCTGCAGGCCGGGCAGTTCGCCTGGGCCAACACCGCAACCCTGGACATGACCGGCCTGGTGCGCTGGAACGGCGAGGGCTACTCCTGGAACGCGGACATGTTCCTGGCCGACGGCTCGGTGCCCCGGGAAGTGTTGCCCATCCAGGACCCCACCAGCCAGAACTGCGCGCTGTGCCACGGCGTGGTGCAGGCCAAGGGCGACAACGAACCCCTCCTCATCCAGCCGGGCAACCTCCAGCAGTGGGAAACGGCCACCACGGGCCAGGTCTTCGCCGCGGACCGCATCAGCGAAAGCGGCATGAACATCATGGGCAAGAGCGAGTTGCAGCGGGCCTGGGATGTGCACGCGGAGCGGGATGTGCAGTGCAACGACTGCCACCACTCCCTGAACAACCCGGCCTACAAAGAGGAATGGGAAGACAAGCCCCGCTATCTGACCTTCGACCCCCGGCGGGTGGAAATCGGCGACTATCTGCTGCGGCCCGATCACGACTTCGCCCGCGGCTACAGCAGCCAATATTGGGTGGATCCTGAATCGCAGGGCACGGTGCGGGCCTGCACCGACTGTCACGACGCCCGCACCTCGCACGAAGACTGGCTGCCCTACACCGAGCGCCACATGCTGGAGTTGGCCTGCGAGAGTTGCCATGTGCCGCAAATCCACGCGCCCGCGCTGGCCCAGGTGGACTGGACCGTGGTGCTGCCCAACGGCCAGCCGCGGCGCATCTTGCGGGGCATCCAGGGCGGCACCGACCCCGTACACGACGAAATCGTGGGCTTCACGCCCGTGGCCCTGCTCAAAGAGATGCCCGACGGAAGCCAGAAGTGGGCGCCCTACAACCTCATCGGCGTGTGGTATTGGGTGGCCGGCGACCCGCCCCGGCCCGTGCCCCAGCACCTGCTGCGGGCCGCGTACCTGGGCCCCGACGGCTACCGGGACGATGTGTTGGCCGTGTTCGACGCGGACGGCGACGGCCAACTCACAGGCGACGAACTGCGCCTGGACAGCGACGCCAAAGTGGCGCGCATTGCCAAAAATCTCGAGGACTTGGGCCTGAAGGGCCCGCGCGTCAGCGGCGAGGTCATGGCGTTCAACATCAACCACGGCATCGCGGACCACAACTGGGCCGTGCGCGACTGCCAGGCCTGCCACAGCGAGACCTCCCGGCTGGCCCAGCCCATGCAGGTGGCCTGGTACATCCCCGCGGGGGTGGACGAACCCGCGCTGGAATACAACGCGCATGTGTCCTTCCCCGGCCGCTGGGAGCGCACCGACGCGGGCCTGTTCTTCCGCCCGCAGCCGCAAGAGGCCGGCTACTACCTCTTCGGCCACTCGTCCTACCCGTGGATCGACTGGCTGGGCGCGATCATGACCCTGGGCGCGCTGCTGGGCGTGGTGGTCCACGGCGGCCTGCGGCTGGTCGGGCACCTGAAGATGGCCCGCGAGGCCCGCGCCCACGGCCATGTCCGCCTGCATCGGGAGTACATGTACGGCTTCTACGAGCGGCTGTGGCACTGGGTGCAGGCCGTGGTCATCATCCTGCTCATCTTCACCGGCCTGGTGGTGCATCGCCCCGAGACCTTCGGCGTGTGGATTGACTTCCCGCTGGCCGTGCGGGTGCACAACATTTTGGCCATCATCCTGGTGCTCAACGCCGCGCTGGCCCTGTTCTACCACCTGGCCAGCGGCGAGATCCGCCAATTCGTGCCCCAGCCGCGCGGCTTCTTCAACCAGGCCATCGTGCAGGCCAAGTATTACCTGAGCGGCATCTTCCGCGGGGAGCCGCATCCCTTCGAGAAGAGCCCGCGACGCAAGTTGAACCCCTTGCAGCAAATCACCTACTTCGGCCTGCTGAATGTGCTGCTGCCCTTGCAGATCGTCACCGGCCTGATCATGTTCGGCGCGCAACTGCGGCCTGACCTGGCCGACAAACTGGGCGGTCTGCGCTTCCTGGCGCCGCTGCACACCATTGGCGCCTGGTCCTTCGCGGCCTTCGTCATCATGCATGTCTATCTGACCACCACCGGCCCGACGCCCACCGCGTACATCAAGGCCATGATCACGGGCTGGGAAGAGGTGGAAGAGCACGACACCACCGCCGTGGCCCACGCGGGGGCGGACACCCCCGAGGCAGGGGCCTGACGACCACCCGGCGGTGGGGTCGGCCACGGCCCCACCGCACCATCCCTCAGGAGGAAAAGCCCATGAGCGCAACGACTTCGGCGCAACCTGAGCCCAAACCCAAGCCGCAGCCCAAGCCCTATGTCAACCCGTATGTAGGCGGTCTGCTGCTGGGGTTGGTGCTGTTCCTCTCGTTTCTCCTCACCGGCAGCGGCCTGGGGGCCTCGGGTGGCGTGAACCGCATCGCGGTCTTCTTCGAGGATCTCATCGCGCCCGGCCATGTGGACCGCAACCCCTACCTGGCGCACATGGCCGGCGGCGACGCGAACCCGCTGCTGAACTGGACCGTGTTCGTGTTGCTGGGCGCGATGGTGGGCGGCTTTCTGTCGGCCAAACTGCACCACCGCTGGGAAGTGGCCACCTACAAAGGCCCGCGCATCTCGGTGCGCACCCGCTGGATTCTGGCCTTCGTGGGCGGGCTCATCATGGGCTACGGCGCGCGCATGGCGCGCGGCTGCACCTCGGGCCAGGCCCTCTCGGGCGGCGCGGTGCTCTCCGCGGGCAGTTGGGCCATCATGATGGCCATCTTCGGCGGCGCGTACGCGCTGGCCTACTTCTTGCGCAAAGTGTGGAACTGAGGCGCGGCCCCAACCGCGAAGGAGGACCCGATGGATTTCCCTCTGACCATTGAACCGGTGATGCTGAAATATCTGGTGCACTTCATCATCGGCATCGCCTTTGGCGCGGCGCTGGAGATGTCGGGCTTTGCCATCTCCACGCGCCTGGCCGGACAGTTTTACTTCAAAGACCAAACCGTGCTCAAGGTCATGTTCGGCGCGGTGGTCACCGCCATGGTGCTCATCTTCTGGTTCGTGGCCATGGGCTGGCTCGACTACGAGCGCATCTGGGTGAACCCGACCTACCTGTGGCCGGGCATCGTGGGCGGCCTCATCATGGGCGTGGGCTTCATCATCGGCGGCTTCTGTCCGGGCACCTCGTTCGTCTCCGCGGCCACGGGCAAACTCGACGGCCTGTGGTTCGCGCTGGGCGTGGTCGGCGGCGTGCTGCTCTTCGGCGAGACCGAGCCCTTGTTCCACACCTGGTGGTACAGCAGTTACTACGGCCGCCTGACCCTGTTCGAGGTCTTCGGCACCTCCTACGGCGTGATGGTGGCCATCGTGGTCATCATGGCCCTGCTCATGTTCTGGGGCGCGGACTACCTGGAACGCAAAGTGGGCGGCTACACCACCGGATGGACCCGCCCAGCCAAGTGGGGCTTCGGCCTGCTCGCGCTGGCCGCGCTGGCCCTGCCCCTGTTCGGTGAGCCTTCGGTGGACGAACTTTGGGCCCGGGTCGCGCCGGAAATGGAACCCAAATTGCAGGCCCGCGAGGTGTACATCCACCCCGGTGAACTCATGGAGGCCCGCTACGACGAACGCTTCCGCACCGTGGTGCTGGATGTGCGCTCCGAGGCCGACTACAACCTGTTCCACCTGCGCTGGGCGCATCGGGCCGAGATGGACGATCTGCCGGCCTGGGCCCGCCGCATCAAGAAGGACCCCCGCCTGACCGTGGTGGTGCTGGTGAGCAACGACGACCAGGCCGCGACCGAGGCCTGGAAGACCCTGGTCGCGCTGGGCGTGCCCAATGTGTACATTCTGGACGGCGGCATCAACCACTGGCTGGACTACTTCGCCAAAGACGACCCGCGCATCCACCCCCTGAGCCTGACCGGCGGCGCGGCGTCCGAGCGCCTGCGCTGGGACTTCGACTACGCGCTGGGCGAGACCTCCCCCGCGGCCGACCCCGTGCCCGATTGGGGCTGGCACGAGGAACTGCTCGAGGAATTCCAGCCCAAGATCAAACTGGAACTGCCGGCCGGGCCTTCGGGCGGCGGCTGCGGCTGAGCGCCAAAAAGGGGCATCCTCCTCTCTGGCAAGCGGGCCGGGCCTTCGGGCTCGGCCCGCTTTCGTTCACCCCGCCCGGGCGCGCTTCTGCTGGTGCAGCACTTCCAGGCGGGCCTTCAAATCGTCCAGGGTCGCGCCGTGCAGCGTGTAGGCGCGCAGCAGGGCCACGCCCAGCAGCGCGGCCAGGGCCGGGAGCCCGGCCATCATCCAACGGAAGGCCGTGATCGCCCGCGCCGGCTGAGGCACATACGCGCTGCCCGGCGGCGGCGCGTGGTAGCCGCCCCATTTCAACAGCGCGGCCATGATGAGCCCCTGGGCCACGAAGGCCAGCCGAATCACCAGCCCGTTGATGCCGAAGTACATCCCCTCCCGGCGCACGCCGGAGCGCAATTCGTCCTCGTCCACCACATCGGCCAGCAGCAAGTCGGTGAGCATCAGCAGGCCGGCCAGCGGCACGCCCATCAGCCCGGCCATGAGCATGCCGCTGCCGAAGTCGTGGGCCCAGAACAGGCCCAACAACACCGCGGCCGTGAGCCCCAGCGCGGTCTGCAGCGCGGTCCGGCTGCCCACCCGGCGGGTGAACCAGGCCCAGGCGGGCATGGCCAGCAGGGCCACCGCGAAGGCCAGGCCCAGGAACGCGCTGGTCTGCATCTCGGGCGCCAGGGTCATTCCGGCCACGGTCACCGGTTTCACGAAGCCCAGCGCGTATTTGGTGTAGAAGGGCGCGGTCGCGTTGAGCATCAGGAACACGAACTGCACCAGCAGGTTGACCGCCAGGAAGATCCGAAAGTTGGGATGGCCGAAGGTGGCCTTCAGCGCCTGCCAGAAGGGCAGCGCGGCCTCGTCCCGGAACTCGGGCCGCTCGCGCGCGCCCAGCACCGTGAGCACGCCGAACACCGCGGCCACCGCGGTGAGCACCCCGGCCATGAACGCGCGGCGGCTCCAATCCGCGCCGGCCAGGATGGGCGGCAGGCCGATGCCCACGAACAGCCCCAAAATGGCGAACGCGTAGCGCCACGCGTTCACCGTGGCCCGCTCTCGGAGGTCCCCAAACATTTCAGGGAACACCGCGGTCCAATTGAGCGCGAAGATGGACCACAGCAGGTCGAACACCATCACCGCGGCCGCGAAGTAGAGCAGCAGCCCCCAGCCTCGCTCGGCCACCAGCGCCGCAGGCGGATTCCACAGCAGGTAGAACACCACCAGCAGCGGGCCCAGGCTGGCCACCATCCACGGGATGCGCCGCCCCCAGCGGGTGTGCGTGTGGTCCGACCAGTGCCCGGCCAGCGGGTCGTTGAGCGAATTCCAAAAGCCGTAAATGGCCCACACCGTGCCCACGGCCCGCGGATCCAGCCCCAGCCGGTCCACATACAGAAAGAGGATGAAAGTCGTGAACGCCCGATAGGTCAGGCCCGTGGTCAACGCGCCCGAAGCGTAAGCGATTTTGCGCCACCAGGGAATGTCCATCGTGCCTCCCAACGCCTGCGGTCAACCTTTACAACCCCGCGGTGGGCCCGGGGGTGCGTCTTGGGGGAAGGGCTCCGCGAACGGCCGGGCCCTGCCGCGGTCCATAGTATAATCGCCCCGCCATGAGCGCGTCGTCTCCCTCCTCCGCCGTGCACGCGGTGCTGTTCGACCTGGACGGCACCCTGCGGGAAACCGAACCCACGCCGCGGCAGGTGTTCCGCCGGGTACTCGAGGGCTGGGGCGTGCGCCTGCCCCTGACGGCCTGGCGCACGCTCTGGCGCTGGGAGCACGCGTTCTGGGCCGAATCGCCCCAACTGAAGGCCCTGGAGGCCCGCTACCGCACGCCCGAGGGCCGCGACATCGCGTTCTGGCACGCGTACCAGGCCCTCAAACTGCAACAACTGGGCTTCGGCCCCGCGCAAGCCACGGCCCTGGCCCCCGCGGTGGTCGCGTCCATGCGGCAGCACTTCGAAGCCGCGGAGGATCGCCTGCGCCCCGCGGCGCGGCGGGCGCTGGAGCACTTGCGGGCCCACGGCTATCGCCTGGGCGTGCTCACCAACCGCCGCGTGCCCCTGCCCGAAGGCTATCTGCACGACCTGGGCCTGGCCGACCTGCTGGACGATGTGTGGGTGGCCGTGGACCTGGGCGTGTGGAAGCCCCACGCGGAGGCCTTCCTGCGCCCCCTGCGCGAGTGGGGCCTCGCGCCCGAGCAGGTGGTCTATGTGGGCGACAATTACTACGCGGATGTGCAGGGCGCGCGGCAGGCCGGGCTGCGCGCGGTGCTCATCGCCCCCGACGATGTGTTCCCCGAAGTGCCCGAGCCTCGGGTGCGCTGTCTGGACGAACTGCCCGCGGTGTTGGCCCGATGGAACGGCGGACGACGGACCTCCTGAACGCGGCCGCGGCGCGGCCGCATCCCCGCGCGGGGCAGCGGGTGCCCCGGGAATGGCTGGCCCGGCCCGCGGTGCAGGTCGCGCCCGCGCTGCTGGGCGCGCGGCTGGTGCGCCGTGAGCCCGACGGCACGCGCGTCAGCGGCATCATCGTCGAAACCGAAGCCTACGGCCCTGAGGAGGACCTGGGCTGCCATTGCAAGGCCGGGCCCACGCGGCGGGCGCGGGTGCTGTACGGCCCGCCCGGCCTGGCCTATGTGTACTTCACCTACGGCATGCACTGGCTGTTCAATGTGGTGGTGGACCGTGAGGGCACCCCGGCCGCGGTGCTGGTGCGGGCGCTGTGGCCCGCGGAAGGCCTGGCCCGCATGGCCGCGCGGCGGGCCGGACGCCCTTTCAAGCAGTGGACCGACGGCCCGGCCAAACTGTGCCGCGCGCTGGACATCGACGGCCGCTTCCACGGCCTGGATCTGACCGCGGCCGACGCGCCCTTGTTTTTGGAATTCGCGTGGCAATTTCCACCCCAGGCCGTGACCACCGGCCCCCGGGTGGGGTTAAATACTGTACCGGAGCCGTGGAAGAGCATCCCTTGGCGCTGGCGGGTCAGGCCGCCCCGAGGGTGAGCCGGCCCGCTCAGATCTTTCATCCCCCAGGAGGCCCTCATGGGATTGTTGGACGGAAAGACGGCCCTCGTTTTCGGCGTGGCCAACAAACGCTCCATCGCTTGGGGCATCGCGCAGGCCTTCCACGCGCACGGCGCGCGGCTGGGCCTGAGTTACGCGGGCCCCGCGCTGGAGCGGCGGGTGCGCCCGCTGGCCGAAGGCTTGGGCATTGACTTTGTCGAGCCCTGCGATGTGACCCAAGACGACCAGATCGAAGCCGTGGCCGCCAAGGCCAAGGCCCACTTCGGCCAGGTGGACATTTTGGTGCACTCCATCGCCTTCGCGGACCGCGAGGATCTGGCCCGACCTTATTATCAGACCAGCCGCCGCGGGTTCCTGCTGGCCATGGAGGTCAGCGCCTACTCGCTGGTGGCGCTGGCCCGGGCTTTCAAGCCCCTCATGCCCCCGGGCGGCGCGATCGTGACCCTCACCTACTACGGCGGCGAGAAGGTCGCGCCGGGCTACAATGTCATGGGCGTGGCCAAAGCCGCGCTGGAGTCGTCGGTGCGTTATCTGGCCTACGACTTCGGGCCCGACGGCATCCGGGTCAACGCCATCTCCGCGGGGCCCATCCGCACCCTGGCCGCCGCGGGCGTGAGCGGGTTCAAGACCATGTACAAGATGTTCCCCCTGCTGGCGCCCCTCAAGCAGCCCATCACTCAGGAGGATGTGGGCCACGCGGCCGTGTTCCTGGCTTCGGACATGGCCGCCAAGATCACCGGGCAGGTGCTGTTCGTGGACAGCGGCATGAACATCATGGCCTTTCCCGACAAGGACACCCTGACCCGCGAGTTCGGCGCGGGGTGAGATCGGGCCTCGAAAGGCCGTCCCCGCGGCCGAGGGCCGCGCGTTCTTTCATCTCATTCTAAAAAGACGCGGCCCTTGGGAGGAAGTAGATGTGGCCGTCGGCAGCGTTGTATGCCGACGGCCACCTGCATTTGGGGGTGAATACGGCCTTTGTGCGCGAGTCTGCATCTAAGGGGGCCGGTTTCTTAAAGTTTTTTGAGGCCGCCTTGCTCTTGGGTGGGCGGCATGCTACAATATGCGCCCCGCCCCGATATTTACGGGTTGCGCCACTTGATACCCCCATATCTGGGGAAAGTAGAGGAGACCATGCGTTGCCCATTCTGCGGTTACAACAAAAGCCGGGTAATCGACACGACGCACGACGCCCATGGCAACATCCGCCGGCGTCGTGAGTGTCTCCAATGCCATCAGCGCTTCAGCACTTACGAGCGGGTGTTGCGTTCCAAGCCCATGCTCATCAAGAGCGACGGCACCCGCGAGGCCTTCGATCGGGAGAAGTTGCTGCGCGGCATCCGCATCGCCTGCTGGAAGCGTCCCGTGTCGGCCACTGCGCTGGAGCGGCTGGTGGACGAGATCGAAACCCGGCTTCAGGCCATGGGCAAACCCGAAGTGCCCTCCCGCGTGGTGGGCGACATGGTCATGGAAGGGCTCAAGCACCTGGATCAGGTGGCCTACATTCGCTACGCGATCGTGTATTTGGGGCTGGACGACCTCATATCCATCCGCGACGAGATCAACCGACTGCTGGAAACCGATTGAAGTCGGTTTCGCGATGATGTACCGGGCGTCATCGCACCGCGGCCCGTGAGCCGCGGCCGCGCGAATCCATCTTCGAAGGGAGGTCTTCGATGGGCGGTGCTGCCACCCCTCCAAAACATGTCTTGCCCACGCCTCCGGTGCCGGAGGATCTGCCCAAGATTGAATTTGCCAACGAGAACGCGCGTCTGGTGTTCTACAAGCGCTATGTGCGCAAGAATGTGCAAGGCGAGCCGGCCGAGACGCCGGAGGAGACTTTCTGGCGGGTGGCGTATCATGTCGCCAAGGCCGAGGCCGAATTCGGCGCGGACGAAGAACAAATCATCGCGCGGGCCAAGGACTTCTACCGCCTGCTGGCCGAGCGCCTGTTCTTCCCCAACTCCCCCACCTGGACCGGCGCGGGCACGCCTTTGGGGCAATTGGCCGCGTGTTTCACCGAAGACATGCGCGTGGTCACCGAGCATGGTCTCAAGCGCATCGTGGATGTGCGGATCGGGGAGCGAGTGCTCACGCATCAGGGCCGCTTGCGGCCGGTGACCGAAACCATGGCGCGCGCCTATCAGGGGCCGTTGTATCACATCAAGGTCAAAGGTATTGGCGTGACGCTGGAGGTCACCCCCGAACATCCCATTCTCACGCCGCAGGGCTGGGTTGAGGCCCAGGATTTGAAGGTGGGCGACTGGGTGGCTGTAGGCGTGCCCCAAGGCAAGCGCCCGGCGCCGGTGTTCGATTTGGCCCAGTTGGCCTACGAGCCGGAGTGGGAGGTCGAGGTCACGGAGTCCCATGTGCGGGCCCGACGGCCTGCGGTATATCAGCGTTCCGGACGGCAGGCCCGGTGGGTGTCGCGCTTCCTGCGCCTGACGCCGGACCTGGCCCGTTTGTGCGGCTACTATGTGGCCGAGGGCACCATTGGGCCTGAGGAACGATATGTGCGGTTCACCCTGGGCACCGAGGAGACGGCGTACCGCGACGACATCCTACGCCTTGTGCGCGAGATTTTCGGTCTGGAGGCCCGGGTTCAGGTTTCTTCCCACGGCCAGTGGATGAATATCGATGTGTACAGCCGGGTGGTCGCGGCCTGGTTCCACACCCATTTCGGTCGTG
>JAADEN010000095.1 GCA_013153375.1 Chloroflexota bacterium
GTCCAGGTCGCGCAGCGCGGCCTGCAGCCGCGGCTCCAGCCGGGCGGCCTGCCCGTTGTTCGCGGTGGGGTTGAGGATGAACAGCGTGGGCGTCGTCGTCATGATGTGCGTCCGTGGCGTATCAAAGATAGATGCCGCGATCGGAGTCGCTATCGGAAGTGGGCCAATAACTCACCGCGACGAAGCCGATCATGGGGCCCAACATGATGCTGGCGAAGGCCAGAAACAGCAAGCCCAGCGAGGGAGGCAGCACTTTGATGATGGTCAGGAAGGGCACGCCCGTGCCGAAAAGCAGCAATCCCACAGCCAGGGCCATCAGCCAACGCGGCGACCAGGCAAACGGCCACATGGCGGACTCCTGGGGTCAACGGTCGCGCGGCAGGCGCAAGTAGTGCAGCACGCCCAGATACCCCAGGAACGCGCCGGAAACGATGGCGCCGTAACTCACGAGGGCCAGTGGATAGGTGGTATCCAAGGCCTGAATGAACATCAGGAACGCCAGCGCCGAGCCGAAGAGGAGCAACAAGGCGGCCAGCCAAAGCAACCGCCGGGGAGGCCAACGACTGGTGAGCATGGCGTATCCTGTATGGGTCAGGGCGGGCCGCCGAGGGGCGGCCCGCGTTCCGGTTAGTCGAACTGCAAGTCGGCTTCCAGGGCCTGCCGCCGATCCGCGAAGCGCTCGTCGTACAACCAGCAGGCCGTGAAGTGGTCGGGGCGAGCCTCGAACTCAGGCGGCACCTCGGTGTCGCACACGCCCTCGATGCGATATTTGCAGCGCGGGTGGAAGCGGCACCCCGGCGGCGGCGAAACCAGCGAGGGCGGCTCGCCGGGCGGCACCTCCCGCAATTTGCGCGCGTTGGACGCGTCCGGATCCGAGATCGCGTTGAGCAGGGCCAGGGTGTACGGATGCTGAGGGTGCCAGAGCAATTCGTCCGTGGGCGCCTTCTCGATGAGTTTGCCCGCGTACATCACGAAGATGCGCTCCGAGAAGTACCGCACTGTGGACAGGTCGTGGGTGATGTAGATCACCGCCAGGTTGTGCTCTTCTTGAATCTGGCGCAGCAGTTTGAGAATCTCCACTCGCACCGACGCGTCGAGCATGGAGACGGGTTCGTCCGCGACCATCAAGCGCGGATTGCGGATCATGGCTCGGGCGATGACCACCCGCTGTTGCTGCCCACCGCTGAGCATGTGGGGGAATTTGTTGAGGAAATCTTCGGGCGGGCTGAGTTTGACCTCTTCCATGACCTCGCGAATGCGGGCCAGGCGCTCCTCGCGGTTCTTCATACCGATGAGGATGAGCGGCTCCTCGAGGATACGGCGCACGCTCATGAAGGGCGGCAGCGCGCCGAAGGGATCTTGCTGCACATACCCGACTTGGGAACGATACCAGCGCAGCCCCGCCCGACCGCCGGCGAAAATGTCTTGGCCCTGATAAAGGATCTGGCCGTCGTGGGGCCGCACCAGGCCCAAAATGGCCTTCATCAGGCTGGATTTGCCGCACCCGCTCTCGCCAACAATGGCGATGGCCTCGCCCTCATGCAGGTCGAAGGACACATTGTCCACGGCTTTGACATAACCGGCCAGGCCGAAGCCCCATTTACGCAACTCGTACCATACTTTGAGATTGCGCACCGAGAGCAGCACATTCTTCTCCGAAGCCATGGGCGCGGACGAAGGGGCAGTTTGCGTCATCGTGGTCATGCGGAAGCCTCCCTACACAGGCGGGGTTCAGTCGCCCGTAGCGACCGCGGGCTGGGTGCCATACACACCCTGCGCTTCTTTCTCGAACAGCCAGCATTTGACCTTGCGGTCACCCACCAAGAACAGGGGGGGATCTTCGTCGCACTTCTCGAACCGGAAAGGACAACGGTCCGCGAACCGGCACCCCGACGGCGGGTTGAGCAGGCTGGGCGGCTGGCCGGGGATGAACTCCAATTCTTCGTCGCCGCGCAGTTTGGGCACCGCGGCCATGAGCATCTTGGCATACGGATGCAGAGGTTCGGAGAAGAAGGACTCCGCGTCGGAGTTCTCCACCATCTGGCCCGCGTACATCACGGCCACATCATCGGCCAACTCGCTGGAGGTCGCCACATCGTGGGTAATGAGCATGTAACTGGTGCCCGTCTCCCACTTGATCTTCTTGAGCACATTCATGATGTTGGCCTGGGTGAGCACATCCAGCGCGGAGGTGGGCTCGTCCAGGATGATGAGCCGAGGGCGCGTGATGAGGGCCATGGCGATGGCCACCCGCTGCCGCATCCCGCCGCTGAGTTCGAAGGGATAGCGGTGCAGGAAGGACTCGGGAACGCCCACATAGCCGAACATTTCGCGGGCCCGTTCAAAGGCTTCCTCTTTGGTCACCTGGCGGTCGTGGATCAACAGCGGTTCGGCCACCTGATCGCTCACCCGCAGCACGGGATTGAGCGCGTTCATGGCGGCCTGCGGCACCAGCGACATCTTGGCCCACCGAATGCGCAGGCGGAACTCCTCGTCGTCCAGTTCCATGATGTCCTCACCGTCCAGGTACACCCGGCCGGTGTAAGTGTCCACATTGCGGGGCAACAGGCGCAGCACGGCCTTGGCAAAGGAAGTTTTGCCGCAACCCGACTCGCCAATGACCACCACCGCTCGGCCTTCGTCCAATTCGAAGTCCACATGATCCACGGCCTGGACCACGCCTTTGGTCGTGCGGAAGTACAGCACCAGGTCTTCAGTCTTGAGCACGGGTTGCGCCGAGGTAGACGATTGAGCGCTCATAGGTCCACTCACTCCATGGGGGATGGTGGTCGGTTCACAGTTCCCGCAACCGGGGGTTGAACACCCGATCCAGGGAGAAGCCCAGCATGGCAAAACCGATGCCGGTGATCATCAGCAGGGCCGAGGGCTCCAACACCCAGTAGAACAGACCCTGATAGAGCGCGCCGTTGTCGCGCGCGTCGTTGATGATCTTGCCCCAGGTCGGCAGTACGGGGTCGCCCAAGCCCAACACGGCCAGGGAGGCCTCGAGAAAGACGAAGGAGGGAATCAAGGTCACCAACGCGGGAATGATGGTGGGGATGATGCGGGGCACCATGTAGAAGAAGATGATGCGCCAATCGCTGGCACCGTAAGCCCGGGCGGCTTCGATGTAGGGCTGCGATTTGACCTGGAGGAAAATGGCCCGATTGGTCTTGATGCCCGCGCCGAAGATACTCAGAGCGATGATCACGCCCAGCATGGCCCACAGGCTGCGGGTGTAGAACACGCCGATCATGATGAGGATGGGCAGCACGGGCAACACCAGGTTGACCTCGGTGATGCGCTGAATCAGGGCATCCACCCAGCCGCCGTACCACACGCCAATGGCGGAGATGAGCATGGTCAGCACCGTGGTGCCCAGCGCGGCCAGCAAACCGAAGGCCAGGGCCACGGGCGTGCCCCACAACAGCGCGATGCCCAAATCTCGGCGCAGGTGGTCGGTGCCCGCCCAGCCGTAGACCGTGCCATAGACCACGAGTTTGCTCTGCAGCGTCGAATCAGGCTCGAAGAGGGTGCCTTCCAGGCGCACCTGATAAGTGCCCTTCATAGGCACCGGATCTTCGGCCTGCGGGTCTTCGGCAAACAGGCCCACCAAGGGCGAAGCATTGGCGGGTAACTTCAATTTGCGGCCCAACTTCTCGTCCTGAGAAGCGCGATATACCCGCTTGCCGCCCTCCACCGCCATGTCGGCCAAGCGAATCTCGGTGCCGTCCGGCTTGACCCAGACGATGGACACATACGGCGCCTTCTCGGTGAAAGTCCCCAGCAAGGTCACCGCGACCTCTTGGGGGAATTCATCATATTGGAAGTCGAAAGTGTATGTCGTGTCGTCCACCCACAGGTCGTCGCTGATCTGGGCGTAGTTGCTTTCGACCCCCTCGTCTTGCGAAGTCAGTTTGATGGTGAGGGGGCGTTTCTTGCTGGTGAAGTGATTGAACCAGGCCGGCGCGGCCAACTTGGGCACATCGCCCCAAATCTCCTCGCCGCCCCGCCACAGACGAATCGCTTCGCTGTAAGGGATGGTGATCACCGTGTAAATCGAGACGACCACCAAGAAGAGGATGACCAACAGGCCGGCCAGAGCCGAGGGATAGCGAAGTAGTTCCTTGAGAGCACCCCGCAACATCGTTCACTTTCCTCCTTAGAGCGGTTTCCCGGTCGTCAGGCCCGCTGTCCGCCGCCCACGCTTACCCGCGGATCGACGATGGCGTAGATGATGTCCAGCAGGAAGACGGTGAGGGCCAGCAGATAGGCGAAGATCACCGTAGCGCCCACGATGACGGGGGTATCGAACAGTTGCACCGCCTGGAAGAGCACCCGTCCCAAACCGGGCCAGTTGAAAATGGTTTCGAAGATCGGCGCCCCCATCCACACGCCGATGACGCCCAAGGCGAAACTGGTGATGATGGTAGGCAGGGTGGGGCGCAGGATGTAGCGACGCTCAATGGCCCGCGGATGCACACCCTTGGCCTTGGCCATTTCCACATAATCTTCGCTGGAAAAGATGAGGAAAAAGGTGCGCCAACTGTACACGCTGATGAAAATGGAAGACAGCGTCATCGCCATCATCGGCAAAATCATGTGATACGCCACATCCAACGCGTAGCGAATCGGGTTTTCCGGCGGCGGTACCGAGACCATGCCGCCAAAGGGCAAAATCTTCAGCCAGGCCGCGAAGACGATGATCAGGAAGATGCCGTAGAACCAGCCCGGCGCCGACGACAGCGGGGACAGGGCCACAAAAAGACGATCCAGCCAACTGCCGTAGTGCCGTGATAGATACAAGGCGATGTACAGCGTCAGCGCGAAAAGCACGATCTGGGAGGTGCCGAACAGCACCAGCGTCGCGGGCAGGCGTTCCAAGAGGATCAAGCGCACCTGCCGTGAGCCCGAGTCGCTGGTCATGTTCTCGGAACGGCCCAGGTCCAGGGTGAGCGCGTGCTTGAGGTAATTGAAACTGCGCACCAGGAACGGCTTATCGAGGCCCAGGCGCTTCTCCTCCACCGCGACCTCGGCATCGATGCGTTTCTGCCGCTCTTCGGGGGGTAAGGCCCGAAACGCGGGATCGTTCTGCAGCCGAATGGCGATTTGCTCGCGAATCTGCGAGCGGCGGATTTCATCCACATAACCGCCCATGTTGGCGATGAGGATGGTGAGGTAGACGCCGATGACCACGGTAATGAACAAGGTCACCAGGCGCACGACCGTGTAGCGCAACAGCCGTTCCCAGGTGCTTTGAGGCCGGGCCCGTTTTTGAGTCTGCACGGTCGAAGAGGAGGATTCATGCTCTGCCATTTCACCACCTTCTAAGTGGATTTTTGCGGTGCCGGTCAGGGA
This sequence comes from Chloroflexota bacterium, assembly GCA_013153375.1. Lineage (GTDB taxonomy): Bacteria > Chloroflexota > Anaerolineae > Anaerolineales > DRMV01 > JAADEN01. The sequence goes on from JAADEN010000095.1 coordinate 5,359, forward strand.
TTGCGTGAAAGCAGGGGGCGGGCGCACACGCGTCCCGCCCCCTGCCTTAGTTCACATCCCTACATGCGCGAACCCACGCCTTACGGGATGGAGAGGAACTCCACGCTTTCCAGCGCGGGGATGGAGACCAGCTTGGAGGTCACCGCCACTTCCAGCCGGTTGGCGCCGACGCCCAGTTGACCCAGGACATCGGGGCTCAACACGACCTGATAGTGGCCGTCCTCGACCATGCTGGCCTCGCCCGTCGCCACAACCTCACCCTTGGAGTTGAACAGCAGGTACTTGACGCCGCTGATCTCGTCCGCAGGATACGGTTCGTCGTGGTAGGTGACATACACATCGAAGGTGGCCTCACCCGCGCCCGCGGAGACCCGCGCCGGGCCCTCGATGGTCACGGTGGCCAGCTTGGGCTCACCGAAGCCCAGCCACTTGTCGGCCGGATCCGGATAGGCCTCATAGCGCTTCAGAACCACGGTCTTCTCCAGCGGGAAGACGCTGTCCAGGTAGAAGGGACCGGTGCCGACCCAGAAGTGGCCCTTGTCCTCGTACCAGGCCTTCAGGTTCTGCCAGCGGGCCGCAGCCTCGTCCGCGGTGATGTAAGCGCCCAAGGTGTTGGCGTAGGGGATGTAGTTGTCGGCCATGGCCTGATCCAGGTACTTGGCCAGGATCTCCAGGCTCGGGCCGGCCACATAGTTCATCCACTCGATCTCCAGCGCGTCGGCCTTGTCGGCGGTGAAGGCCAGTTCCTGGTTCTCCTCAGCCAACACGCCCAGCGCCACGGTGTGCCAGGCACCTTCGCCGTAGCCGTACTGCGGCCACAGGGTGCTCACATTCAGCTCCGCATCCAGCTGGAAGGAGTCGCTGTAGTACTCGATGACCAGCGGCTGCTCGGAGACGATGCGCACGCCCTTGAACACGCTCAGGAAGGACTCGAAGTCGGGCTGGTAGGACTCGTCAAAGATGGCGCTGGCTTCCTTGCCCCGATCGAAGGTCATGATCAGGCCCATGACGATGTCGGCCAGGTCGAAGTGGCTGCCATCGTGCCAGGTCACCTTCTCGTACAGGTCCTCAGGATAGTAGACCACGCTCTTGACGCGCGCGGTGATGGCTTCGCCTTTCTCGCCCGCAGTGATGAACTTCTGGGCCTCGGCGTCCCAATCGACCCACGCGTCGTCCGGAACCTGGATCTCATCCACGAACTGCAGATCCACCCAGTCGAGGGTCTTGGTGATCGGCGTACCCTTGACCGCGTAGACCTCAGCCCGCTCGATGCGCTGCGGCCAAGCCAAGCCGGTGTAGGGGTCGCTCACCGTGCCCCAGTCGCCGGTGGCCCGAATGGCCTGCATGTCATAGATGGCGTCCGAGCCACCCACGGGGTTCCACACATCGGACAGGATGTCCGCGTTCACCCAGGTGACGGAGCCACCGGCCTGGTCACCCTTGCGCAGGGTGTAAGGCCACAGCACCGCACCGGAGATACCACCGGCCAGGTCGTAGGCCACATGGATGTCGCTGCGGACCACGGAGAAGGACTTCTGGTCCACCAGCCAGATGCGCTCGGCCTCTTCGTTGGCCAGGCGCAGCGCGGTGCGGAACAGTTCGTCCCGCTCGGCCATGTCCGCGAAGTCGTTGTTGGCCAACTTCTCGGCCGCGGTATCGAACTCAGGCGAGTTGCGATAGGCCTGCCACAGGGCAATGCCCAAACCGCGCGGGGTGTAGAAGAACTCGAAGTTGCCGCCCTGGTCGCGGCTCACCGCGGTGGTGATCCAGCCGCCGGTGTAGATGTGCCACTCACCGTCCGCGGGGTTGCCGCGAATCCAGTAGGCACCCAGGTCGGAGAAGGTACCATAGCGGCGCTCAACCTTGAAGCCCAACTCTTCCAGTTGGTTGGCCAAGTAGTCGCCGATCTCCTTGCGCTCATCCTCGACACGGATGAGGATGATGACGGTGACGGGCTCGCCGTTGTAGGTCCAGACGCCCTCGTCGTTCATCTCCGCGCCCATGGCTTCCATCTCGGCGGAGATGACCTCTTGGGCCTTCTCGAAGTTGTAAGCGTACTTGGCCTCGATCTCACGCACGGTGTCGATGTAGCGCGCGTAGTCGGGGAAGGCGCTGGTGATGGGCAGATACTTGGGGGTGGCCAGACCGCCCATGATCTCCTGGGCAATGTAGTTGCGGTCGACCAGCCAGTTCAGCGCCTCACGCACCTTGGGGTTGGCAAAAGGATTCATCGCGCCGTTGTCGAACTCCGGCTTGACCTTGGTGCCATCCCGCTCGGTGACGGTGCCGTTCTCATCCGCGACACCGTAGGGGTTGATGGTCAATTCGTTGTACACGCCGAAGAATTCGACAACCTTGACATTGGGGTCTTCTTTGGCCGCCTTGTACAGTTCGGGGTTCCCGATGGTAAAGGCGTACACATCAATGAGCCCCTCTTGCAGGCGCTTGACCGCGGCCTGGCTGTCGGTCTCGGTGATGAAGGTCACCTCATCGACCCAGGCACCGGTGTGCGCCGGCATGGGCTCTTCGGTGGGCTGCGCCTCTTCGGTCGGTTGCGGCGCCTCGGTGGGCTGGGCCTCTTCAGTGGCCGGCGCTTCCGTCGCCGGCGCCTGAGTGGCCTCTTCGGCCTTGCCTCCGCAGGCCGCCAACGCGAGGGCCAGCATTGCGACCAGCGCTAACACCAGCCAAAATTTGCGATTACGCCACATATACTCCTCCTTCCGAGAGAGTGGGCTTTGACGAATATGGCAAACTAAACTATAGCATAAAAGCCCGGGACTGTCAACGCGTCCATTCTTATAATTTGGGAAGATAAAAGAGTTGTTGGGCATTGGCCGTGGTCTGACGACGAACCTCATCAACGGCCAAATTCCGCACTTCCGCGACCTTGCGGCCCACCCAAACTACCCACGCGGGCTCGTTGCGCCGGCCCCGATGCGGGTGCGGCGCCATGAAGGGCGCATCGGTCTCGACCAGCAACCGCTCCAGAGGCACCGCGCGGGCCACCGCGCGCATGACTTCGCCGTTCTTGAAGGTCACCGGGCCGGTGATGCCGACGAAGAACCCCAACTCCACGGCCCGCAAAGCCTGATCCACATCCCCCGAAAACGAATGCAGCACGCCCGGCCGCGCGGCCAACGGATGCCCCTGGGCCCGCAAGTCGGCCACCCAATCGGCCAGCAGGGCCAAAAGATCGTCCACCGACTGGCGCTGGTGCAGAATCACGGGCCGGCCCACCTCCGCGGCCAGGGCCAGTTGGGCCTCCAGCGCGGCCCGCTGCTGCCGGGGCGGGGTGTAGTCTCGGTAGTAGTCCAGCCCGATCTCGCCGATGGCCACCACCGCGGGATGCTGGGCCAGGTCGCGCAGCGCGTCCAGGGTGGCCGCGCCGCGCCAGGCCTGGGCCACGCTGTTGGGATGCACGCCCACGGCGACGAAGTAACCCGCGCCGTAAGCCTCGGCCAGGGCCAGCGCGCGGCGGGCCGAGGCCACATCCAGGGCCGGGTCGATCCAGGCCGTCACGCCGGCCTCCCGGGCGCGGGCCACCACCGCGTCCCGGTCGGGGTCGAAGGCCGACAAGTGCAGATGCGCGTGGGTGTCCACCCACATGGGCTACGCCTCCGGCGGCTCGATGCCCGCGATGCGCAGGCCGTCGCGCAAAATCGCATCCAGCCGGTCGGGGTCGGTGGTCTCGCAATACACCCGCAGCAGCGGCTCGGTGCCCGAAAAGCGGATGAGCAGCCAGCCGCCGTCCTCCAGCAGGAACTGATAGCCGTCGATGTCGCGGAAGCCCACCACCTTGAGCCCGCCGATGGTCTTGGGACGAGCGCGCTTGACCCGCTCCTCGATGGGCCGGCGGTCGCCCCGGAAGGGCACATCGATGCGCTTGTAATAGGTGGGACCCACTTCGCGGAAGAGCAACTCCACCAGTTCCGAGGGCTTCTTGTTCAATCGCACCATCATGTCCAGCAAATACAGGCCGGCCAGAATCCCGTCCCGCTCGGGCACATGGTTGCGGAACGCATAGCCGCCCGACTCCTCGCCGCCCAGGAGCGCGTTCACCTCCAGCATCTTGGGCGCGACATACTTGAAGCCCACGCCCGTCTCGTACACGGGCACGCCGTACTTCTGGCCCATTTTGTTCAGCAGCGCGGTGGTGGAGATGGTCTTGACGATGGGCCCGCGCTCGCCCCGCACCTCCAGGAAGTAGTAGGCCAGCAGCGCGTACACCTTGAGTTGGTCCACGAAGCGGCCGTGCTCGTCGCCCAGGCCCAGGCGGTCCGCGTCGCCGTCGTTGATGATGAGCACATCCGCGCCCCGGCGCACGGTCTCGGCCAGGCCCACATTCACATTGGGCGGGATGGGCTCGGGCCGCTCCATCTCGGGGAAGATGGGGTTGCGCACATTGTGGATCTCCTCCACGATGGTACGCCCGCCGCCGATGAGCCGGGGGAACCAACCCGCGCCGTTGCCCCACATGGGGTCCACCAGCACTTTGAGGCCGGCATCGCGCAGGCGCTCCAGGTCCACCAACTCACGGATGTGCGCGATGTAGGCGGGCTTGGGGTCGAACACCACCACCCGGCCCTGGGCCTGGGCCTCGGCCAGAGGCACCCGCTGCACTTCGTCCTCGCTGGGAGGGATGTGCGCCTCCACGGCCCGCAGCGCGGCCGGAGGCAGCGCGCCGCCGTGCTGGTCGCGCACCTTGAAGCCGTTGTCGCCGGGCGGATTGTGCGACGCGGTGATGTTGATAGCCCCCACCGCGCCCTTGTCCACCACCGCGTAGGAAATCACGGGCGTGGGCGTGGCCTCCTGGGTCAGGTACACCCGCAGGTCGTGCGCGGCCAACACCTCGGCCGCGGCCGCGGCAAAGTTCTCGGAGTGAAAGCGCTTGTCGTAGCCGATGACCACCCAGGCGTCCCGGTGGCCCTGGTCGAGCAGATAGCGGGCGAAGCCTTGCGCCACGCGGCGCACATTGGCGAAGGTGTAGTCCTCGGCAATGGTGCCGCGCCAGCCGTCGGTGCCAAAACGAATGTCCTTGTGGGGCATAGGGGCCTCCTAATCCAAAGGCGTTGCCGTAGGCGTCACGAAAATCAACAAATGATACAGCACCCAACCTTCTTTGATCTTGCCGAACTCCTCGAAGCGCACTTTGACCCAGCGGGTGCCGTCGGCCTCCACCTCCTCGGGCAGCACCTCGACCTGGGTGCCGTTGAGCAAACCGGTGAAGGCCTTGTAGCCGTAGCCCGGCCCCTCCCGCACATAGATCCCCGCGTAACGCGCGGAGGTACGCACGACGGCGTACATGGGGGTGAGGGTAGGCGAAGGGGTGGGCGTGGGCCATTCGACGGTGTAAGTCGCGACCGCGGCCGCGGGCGTGGGGGTGAAAGTGGGCGAGGGCCGCGGCGAAGGCGTAGGGCTGGGGTGCGGGCTGGGCGTGGGCGTGGGGTTGGGGGACGGCTCCGCGCGCGGCGTTGCGACCGCCGCGGGCCGCGCGGGCTGAGGGGCCAGAGCCATCGGCGCGGGGGCCGAGACGCGACGCTGCAAGTCGGCCTCCGCGTAAAGCAGGAAGGTCAGTACGCCCAACGCGAAGAACAGCGCCAAAAGGCCATATCCACCCCAGGACGAGGGATACAGGCCCAGGAAGATGAGCGTCACCCCGGCCAGCACCCAGGCCCAGAACAAGTGGGTGGCGAACGCGGTCAGCGCCCACGAGGCCGCCTGCCCGTCGCCGGCGGCCAGGTAAACCCCGGCCCAGAACAGAGGCAGCCCCACGGTCCAGGTCAGGGCCGCGCCGGGCAACAGCGCGGCCGCGCGGCGGCGGGCCAGCAACACCGTAGCCCACACCGCGGCCACCAGCGTGACCACGAACGCGGTCATGTCGGGCGCGGCCAGGGCTACGGCCGCGGAGGGCAAATCCCGCCCGCTGGAGCGCACCGCCGCGCCCACGCCAAAGCCGACCAGCCAGGCCGCCAGGCCCAGAACCAGGGTCATGCCCACGGCGCGACGCAGCACCGCGCGCGAGCCCAGCACCAGACCCAGCGCCGCGCCCACGATGGGCGTGGTCCACGGGGTGAGCAACGCGCCCAAGAGCCACAACACCGGCTGCGGATGCACCACGGCCCAGGCCCACAGCGCGAGGGTCAGCGCGAAGGTCAGGCCCAACCCGCAGCCGGGCCGGGTCCAGCGCAGCAAAAAGCGCCGCAACTGAGCCTGCTCTTCGGGCGACAGCGGCGCGAACCACCCGCGGCGCGGCTTGCCGCGCGACCGGCCGTGGCGCTCCTCACGCGCGGCTCGCGGTCCGGGCATAGGCTCGTCCGCGCTCACCAGGGCGCGCGCTTCCGCGGTGGCGGGATCCACCACCGGGGTCTCGTCCGCGTCCGCGGTAGGCGGCTCGACCTCCGACTCGGGCGCGGGCTCGTCTTGAGGGGCCGTGGGCTCGTCGCCAG
>JAADEN010000004.1 GCA_013153375.1 Chloroflexota bacterium
GGCGCGCTCACCCTGGGCAGCACCATGTTCTTCTACGATGGCGCGCCCGACTACCCCGGCGTGGACCGGGTGTGGGCCATGGTCGACCGGCACCGGCTCACGCACCTGGGCCTGTCGCCCACCTATGTGCGGGCCATCATCCCCCACGGCCTGGAGCCCGTGCATCGGCACGACCTGAGCAGCCTCAAGTTCTTCGCGTCCACGGGCGAGCCGTGGAACCCCGAGCCGTGGATGTGGCTCTTCCAGGAAGTGGGCGAGGGCAAGCGACCCATCATCAACTATTCCGGGGGAACGGAGATTTCGGGCGGCATCCTGATGGGCAATCCGGTGCTGCCCCTCAAGCCGTGCGCGTTCTCCGCGCCCTGCCCTGGCATGGATGCGGATGTGTTCGACGAGAACGGCCGGCCCGTGCGGGAGCAGGTGGGCGAGTTGGTCATCAAGAAGCCGTGGATCGGTATGACACGCGGCTTCTGGAAGGACCCCGAGCGTTATATCCGCACCTACTGGAGCCGCTGGCCCGATGTGTGGGTGCATGGCGACTTCGCGTTCATCGACAAGGACGGCCAGTGGTACATCCTGGGCCGCTCGGACGACACCATCAAGGTCGCGGGCAAGCGGTTGGGCCCCGCGGAGGTGGAGTCCATCGTGGTCGAGCACCCCGCGGTGGTGGAGGCCGCGGCCATCGGCGTGCCCGACGAGGTCAAAGGTCAGGTTTTGGTGGTCTTCGCGGTGCTCGCGCCGGGCCACGAGCCCAGCGACGCGCTGCGGGAGGAACTGCGCGGCATGGTAGCCAGGGCCATGGGCAAGCCCCTGGCGCCCAAGGCCGTGCACTTCGTGGACGACCTACCCAAGACCCGCAACGCGAAGGTCATGCGCCGCATGATTCGGGCCGCGTATCTGGGCCAGGACCCGGGCGACACGTCCGCGCTGGTCAACCCCGAGGCCGTGGAGGCCATCCGCCAGGCGCGGTGAAGTCGCGGCGCGCGATACGCCGCAGCGCAGGCGAAGTTCGGGGCAATCCGGGCTTGCGCGTGGTCCGGGCTTCGGTATACTTAGAAGGGAAGTCTGCGCCCCAGTAGCTCAAAGGACAGAGCAGCGGCCTTCTAAGCCGTCGGTTGCAGGTTCGAGTCCTGCCTGGGGCGCTGGTTTCGTTCTATCCCCCTTCTAAGGAGCGGTCCGATGCTCGAACGACGCGGTCTGATTCAGTTTGGCGGGCGCGATGTCACCATCGTCGGCCCCGACCTCAAGCCGGGCGACACGGCGCCGGAATTCACGGCCACGACGCAAGACTGGCAGGACATCCAGGTGCTGGACAGCACGCGCGGCAAAGTGCGCATCATCGCCGCGGTGCCTTCCCTGGACACGCCGGTGTGCGATCGGGAGACCCGCCGCTTCAACGAAGCCGCGGCGGCCCTGAGCGACGACATCGCCATCGTGGTCGTCAGCGCGGATTTGCCCTTCGCGCAAAAGCGTTGGTGCGGCGCGGCCGGCGTCGAGCAGGTAATGGTGGTCTCGGACCACAAGGACATGGACTTCGGTGCCAAGTACGGCTGCCTGATGAAAGAGGTGCGTCTGCTGCGCCGCGCCGTGTTCGTGGTGGATCGGGACGGCAAAATCGTCTACGCGGACTACATGCCCGAATTGGGCCTGGAGCCCAACTACGACGAAGTGCTGGCCGCGGCGCAAGCCGCGCTGGCCCGCTGACCCGCCGGGGACGACCGCCCGCCCATCCCTTACCCTGACCGCAGGAGAGACCGCTCATGCTGCGCATCGCCATCCTGACCGTTTCCGACCGCGCCTTCCAAGGCCAGCGCGAAGACCGCTCGGGCCCGGCCCTGGCCCAGGCCGTGGCCGAACGCGGCTGGAAAGTCCTCGAGACCGGCCTGGTGCCCGACGACCAGGAGGCCATTCGCACCGCGCTGCTGGCCTGGTGCGCGCGGCCCGACATTGACATCGTGCTCACCACCGGCGGCACGGGCTTCGGCCCGCGCGATGTCACCCCCGAGGCCACCCGAGCCGTCCTGGAGCGCGAAGCCCCGGGGCTGCCCGAAGCCATGCGCGCCGCGAGCCTGCGCATCACCCCCCACGCCATGCTCTCGCGCGCGGTGGCCGGCATCCGCGGCCACACCCTCATCGTCAACCTGCCCGGCAGTCCCAAAGCCGCGGTGGAAAACCTGGCCGTGATCGCCGAAGTGCTCCCCCACGCGGTGCAATTGCTCCGCGGCGACCCCGACGCGGAGCGCGGGCACCGGCATCCGTCCTGAGCCCGGCCCCGTCACACCGTGCGCGGCAGCCGAGTGCCCAACCCCTGGGCCACGGCCCGCCGGTACACTTCCGGCAGAATGGCCGCGTATGCGCCCCAGATGCCCAGCGCGATGTACACGATGATCTCGTCGTCCCGCTCGCGGCCCGCCGCGCGGCCGGCCACGATGTCGGGCCACTCCGCGTGCACATCCTCGGGGCCGAAAGCCCCCTCCGCGGCCAGCATCTTCAACTCCGGCACCCGCGGGCCCACATACTTCCAGCGGTCCACCACCACCTTGTCGGCCCGGCGGATGACCTCCAGGTCCAACTCCTGATACGAGCCCAACTTGAGCACCAGCGCGCCGGGCTTGAGCCATTCGTAGCGCACCATAGGCTCGTCGCCCGTGGTCAGGGTGAGCACCAGGTCCGCGTCCCGCACGGCCCGCTCCCGCTCGTCGTAGGGCACCGCCTCGACGGGGAAACCCAGGCGCGGCCCCCAGCGCCGGGCCAGGGCCTCGGCCCGCGCCAGATCCACATCCACCACATAGACCCGCCGCAGCGCGAAGCGCTCGGCCAGCGCCCGCAGGTGCATCTCGCCCTGCTGCCCCGCGCCGAAGATCACCGCCGTGTCCGCGCCCGGCCAGGCCAGAGCCTGCGCGGTCACCGTGCTCGATGCGGCCGTCTTCAGCGTGGTCACCCAACCGGCCTCCATCAGGCACACGGGCAGCCCCGTGCGGGCCTCGAACAGCAGCACCAGCGACGAAGTGGTCGGCTTGCCCACCTGCGGGTTGCCCGGGAAGAAACTGAAAGTCTTGACATACGCGTATTCCTCGCCGTCCAGATACCCGGCGAAGGGCTTGATGAAGCCGTGCTCGCCTACCGGCATGTAAAATTTATCGCCCACCACGCCGCCCGCGGCGTCGGCCCGAATGCCCTTCTCGGCCAGGGCGATGGCCTCGGCCACGCTCAGCGTGCGCGCCACCTCGTCCTCGGTCAGGTACAAAAGCGTGTCGTTCATCGTGCCTCCTGAGGTTTGGGGGAAGGGCTCCGCGAACGGCCGGGCGCCGCCGCGGTCACAACCAACTGTCGCCCGCGCCGCCCCGCCGTCGCAACACCTCGGCCAGCAGCACCAAGCCCATCTCCACCACCACGATGACGCTGGACACCGCGTTGATGACGGGCAGGTTCTTGGAATAGCGCAACGCGGACCACACCCACAGGGGGAAGGTCACCTGGGTGCCGCTGACGAAGTGCGTGACCACGAACGCGTCGAAGGACCAGTTGAACGCGAAGATGCCCGCGGCGATGACCGCGGGCGCGATGATGGGCAAAGTCACATAGCGGAAGGCCTGCCAGGGCGTGCAGCCCAGGTCCCGGGCCGCGGCCTCCAGCCAGGGGTCGAACTGGTGCATGCGCGCCGCGACCAGCACGGCCACCAGGGGCACATCGAAGGTGACATGGCTCAGGATGATGGTCCACGCGGAGAGGGGCACGCCCAGGCGGTGGAAGTACAGCAGCAGCGCGATGCCCAGCAAGAGCCACGGCACCACGAAGGGCAGGGCCACATAGCCCGTGAACAGCAGCCGCCCCCGATAGCGGTAGCGGGCCATGGCGTTGGCCGCCAGCACGCCCAGAACCAGGCTGATCACCGTGACCACCGCCGCGATCCACAGGGAGGTCCAGATGGCCTTGTGCAGGTCGGGGCGCTGCAACGCGGCCGCGTACCAGCGCAGGGTGAAACCCTTCCAGGGCAGGCTCAACACCCGCGAGTCGTTGAACGAGAAGACGATGAGGATGACGATGGGCAGGTAGATGAGCAGCCCGATGACCGCGTAAGTGTAGAAGGCCAGCGCGAAGCGGATCCTGCGCACGATGAACGCCTCCTGGGCCTCAAAGGAGGTTTTCCACCCCCGCCACCTTGACCACCAGCGCCACCAGGGCCAGGGTCACGGTGAGCAGGATGAAGCCGATGGCCGAGCCCAGGCCCCAGTTGCCCGCGCTCAAAAACTGGTTCTCGATGACATTGCCCAGCATGTACCCCGACGGCCCGCCCACCAGGGCCGGCACCGCGAACTCGCCCAGCATGGGGATATAGACCAGCACGAAGGACGCGAACAGGCCGGGCACGCTCAGCGGCAGGATGATGTGCCGAAACACATCCCAGCGGGTCGCGCCCAACGAGCGGGCCGCGGCAATGACCTCGGGCGCGATGCCCTTCAGCGCCAGGTACAGGGGGATGACCACATACGGCAGCCATTCGTGCACCAGCACCAGGGCCACCGCGAACTTGCTGTAGAGCAGAAACTTGAGGGGCTCGTGGATGAGGCCCAGGCTCAGGAGGGCGCGGTTGATGATGCCGCTGCGGCCCAGCGCGATCTTCCAGGCGAAGATGCGGATGAGGAAGTTGATCTCCACGGGGATGATGAGCAGGTAGATGATCAGCCGCTCGTGCCGGGGGTGCATGCGGGCCAGGTAGTAGGCCATGGGGAAGGCCAGGACCACCAGGGCCAGCATGGTGCCCGTGGCGATGACGAAGGTGTTGGCCAGGGCCTTGAGATAGACGGGCGTGGTGAAGAAGGTGATGTAGTTCTCCAGGGTGAACGCGGGCTCCAGGGTCATGTAGCCCGACTTCCAGAAACTCATCACCAGCAGGATGGACATGGGCGCGTAGAACAGGGCCAGCAGGTAGAGCAGGGGCGGCGTCAGGTTGACCAGCAGGCCCGCGTACTGGCCCAGCAGATAGCGCCAACGCGCCCGCCGGGATGGCTCAGCCCCGGTCATGGTTCGTCCCTCCGGGCGGAGTGGGCGTCGAAGACCTGTTGCAGTTCGGCCTGCATCTGGCGGTCGATGGCCTCCTCGGCCGCGCGGCGGGCCTGGGTGGCCGCGCGCCAGTCGCGCCACACCACCCAGGCCGTAAGGGCCAACAACAGCAGCCCGGCCCCGGCCAGGGCCCCGGCCCCCGCGGAGCGGTCCACCCACCCCGCGGCCAGGGCCCACGCCAGGCCGCCCAGCCACGCGGCCCAGCCCAAAAGGGCCAGCCGCGCGGCCGGACTACCCCGCGCGTAGCGTTTGGCCTGCCAGGCCAGGCCCAGCGCGCTCAGCGCCAGCAGCACCCAGGCCCCGCGGGCCGCGCTCAGCGGGCACATGCCGCGCCTCCGGGTTCAGGCCGCCACGCCCAAGGCGTATTCCTTACTGGTCTCATAGATGGCCTCCTCCAGCAGGCTCAGGCCCTTGCGGAACAGCGCAGGCGGCATGTTCAGCGCGGGCAGCAAGCGGATCCACCAGATGCTCTTCTCGTAGATGGGCACCAGGCCCTTGCGCACGGCCCGCGCCTGCACCGCGGCCGCGATGTCCCGGCCCGGCGACTTGGTCTCCTTATCGTACACGAATTCCACCGCGATGTACACGCCTTTGATGCGCACATCACCCACCACTTCATAGCGCTCGACCCAGGGGGACATGACCTCTTGGGCGATGCGCTCCAGTTCGGCCACATTGTCCAGGGCCCGCTCCCGCTGCAGGGCCTCGATGCCGGCCAGCGCGCCCGCGCAGGCCGCGGGCTGCCAGGCGAAGGTGCCGCCCAGGTAGATGTCGTCGCTGGCGGTCATGGCCGCTTCGGTGCCCAGCACCGCGGCGATGGGCAGCGCGCCGCCGCTCAGGGCCTTGGCCAGAGGCATGAGGTCCACCTCTACCTCGGGCCAGTGCTCGATGGCCCACATCTTGCCCGTGCGGCCGAAGCCCGTCTGCACCTCGTCGTCGATGAGCGCCCAGTCGTACTTGCGGGCCAGCGCGAACAGGCCCTCCATCCAGCCCTCGGGCGGGATTTGCACGCCGTTCTCGCCCTGGATGGGCTCGAACAGCACCCCGGCCACCTGGTCGGGCGCGACCTCGTAGCGCAGAATCACATCGTCGATGTAGTGCAGGCAGGCCAGGCCGCACTCGGGGTAAGTCTGCCGGAAGGGGCAGCGGTAGCAGGTGGGATAGGGCACATGGATGAACCCGTGCATGAACTCCCGGATGCCCCGGCCCACATCGGGCGCGGTGGGCCCGGCCGCGCCCGCGCCGTAGTTGCCGCCGTGGAACGCGCCGTGGAAGGAGATGATGAAGTGGCGGCCCGTCTGCTCCCGGGCCAGGCGCAGCGCGGCCTCCACGGCCTCGGTGCCCGTGGTGTCGGGCGCGACGCGGGTCAGATTGGGCGGCGCGATGTCCAGCAGTCGTTCGGCCAGTTCTGCGATGTAGTGGTTGGAGATGTAACTGGTGCACTCGATGCCCCCGCTCTCCCACAGGGCCTGGACGCTGGCCCGCAGCACATCCTCGTGGCCCGCGCCCAGGGGCGTCGAGGCCCAGCCCGTGGCCATGTCGATGTAGCGGTTGCCGTCCAGGTCTTCGATGGCCCAACCTTCCTTGCGCCGGGTGATGAAGGGCACCACCCGGTTGGCGGCCCAAGAGGAGTAGAGCATCTCGGCTTCCTTGTCGAGATAGACCCGGCTCTTGGGCCCCGGCGGGGGCGTGACCATATGCGGCAATTCGTCCACTTGGCGCTCCAACATGATGCACCTCCGTGAAATGGGAAAAGAACCTGCTCGGATTTGCCGTCGGAACGGTGCCCGTCCAGGCCGGAAGAAACCCTTCCGAACACGCGCCCCGTTCCACGGAACGGCTCCGTGAGCAGGTGCCCCGGTTCACGGAACACCAACCCCGTACCCCGTACCGCGTTGTACCGTAGAGAAGTCAGTCAGGGAGAATGAGGGAATGCGCCGGACGCCAATAGACCCACACCTGGTCGTCCCAGGTGATGGCGTCGTGCCCGCCGTTGCGGCGCAGGTTTTGGGTGAACACCCGCACCGTGTGGCCCGCGTTCAGACGCACGATGTACTCGGTGCTCACGCCCAGGTAGATGATGTCCTGCACGATGCCCTGGGCGCGGTTCCAGGCGCCCTCCGCGGGCGCGGTGCGGGCGATGTGGATCTTCTCCGGGCGCACCGACACGGCCACCGACACGCCCGGCCGCAACTTTTCCCGGCCGTGGGGCGCGACGCCCCACAAGTCGCCCACACCGGGCACGGCCACACGAGCCTGTTGTCCTGCCACCTCCTTGACGCTGCCGTCGAACAAATTGGTGTTGCCGATGAAGTAGGCCACGAAGCGGTTGACCGGCGCCTCGTAGATGCTGCGCGGGTCGCCGATCTGCAAGATGCGGCCCTGGTTCATCACCGCGATGCGGTCGCCCATGGCCAGGGCCTCGGATTGATCATGGGTCACATAGATGAAAGTGATGTGGAAGTCGTCCTGGATGTTGATGAGTTCCAACTGCAACTGCTGCCGAATCTTGAGGTCCAGCGCGCCTAAGGGCTCGTCCAGGAGCAGCACCTGGGGGCGGGTGATGAGCGCGCGCAGCAGGGCCACCCGCTGCTGCTCGCCGCCCGAGAGTTGCCGCGGGTACTTGTGCTCGTAGCCCGTCAGGTGCGCGATCTCCAGCAGGCGGCCCACCTCCTGGCGGATGCGATCCTCGGGCCAGCCCTGCCGCCGGGGGCCGAACGCGATGTTGTCATAGACCGTCATGTGCGGGAACAGCGCGTAGTTCTGGAACACGATGTTGATGTCGCGCTTCTCGGGCGGGTCGAAGGTGATGTCCTGGCCGTCCAGCAGCACCCGGCCCGCGTCGGGCACCAGCAGGCCGCCGATCATGCGCAAAATGGTGGTCTTGCCGCAGCCGCTGGGGCCCAGCAGGCAGAAGAACTCGTTGGGCTGCACGGTGAAGGACACATCCCGCACCGCGGTCTTCTTGCCGAAGCGTTTGGTCAGGCCCAGGACTTGCAAACGGGCGTCGGACATGATGGGCGCGCTCCCGGGGAGGGCTGGGTGAGGGCCGGGGAAGACGCCGAGGGGCGAAGCCTGCGCTCCGCCCCTCGCCGCAAACCCCAATTCGTGGCCCGGCTTCAGGGCGAAGCCGCCTGCACTTCTTCCCAAATTTGCAGCCAGCGGTCGTAATCGGGCGGGATGATCTCCACATGGGCCTCGGCGATGGCTTCGGGGTTGTCCAACCCGACCGCGGCGATTTCCTCCTCGGTCAGCAGGTCCAGCACCTTGGAGTTGGCCACGATGTACTCGAAGTCCACCACTTCGATCTTCTGCAGTTCGGGCTCCAGGTAGTGGTTGATCAGCGCGTGGGCCGCGTTGGGCATCTGCGTGCCCTTGAGGATGGCGTAGCCGCAGACCCACGACAGCGCGCCCTCCTTGGGCGAGACATAGGCCACGGGCACGCCGTCGTCCTCCCGCAGCCACTTGGCGTTGGAGGTCCAGCCCAGGGAGACCCACGCGTCGCCGGCGCGGAACATCTCGTCCACTTCCGCGTCGGACTCGAAGTAGTTGAGCAACAAAGGCTTCTGGGCGATGAGTTTGGCCTTGACGGCCTGCAGTTGCTCCTCGGTCAGATGGAAGGGATCTTCGTAGCCCAGGGCCAGCGCGGTGACCGCGATGGCGTTGCGCGCGTAGTCCTGCATCACGATGTGGCCCGCGTAGGCCGGGTCGAAGAGCGCGTTCCACGAGTCGGGCGGCGGGTCGATCTTGTCGGTGCGGTACATCAGGCCCTCCAGGCCCGCGTCCACCGGCACCATCCACACCCGGCCCTCACCGGCTTGAATGTCCGGCATCTCCCGGAAGAAGGGGAACACATCCTGCCAGTAGGGAATCTTGGCCGTGTCGATGGGTTCCAGCAGGTCCAGCCCGGTCATCACGGGGATGTAGTCCACGCAGATGTTGATGACATCGGCGCGGAAACCGCCCCGCAGTTTGGCCAGGGCCTCGTCCAGTTCGCCGAACACGGCCACCTGCAGGTCCACCTGGGGGTACTTCTCCCGGAAGGGCTGCAGGAACTCGTCGGTGACCGTCTCCTCGTAGGAATAGATCACCAGCGTGCCCGACTCCACTTCCGACGCGGCGGCCTCGTCTTGGGCCGCGGGCGGCGCGGCCGCGGAGCCGCGGCAACCCGCGGCCAGGGCCAACAACCAGGCGATGGCCAACCACCTCAAGGCGCGGCGCGCAACTCGCATTTGTACCACCTCCTACGGGGCAGAAGGACCGCCGAATCCCGACGGGCGGGCCCGCGGCCCTGGTGTCCGACTTGGGGGTGGCGTCACTCCTCGGTGGACTCGCGACTCTCGAACGCGTCGTTGGCGGCAAAGCGCCGTCCACTGCCCGGCGGCGGCAGGGGGATGTCCTCTTCGGGCACGGGCACGGTGGTTTCCTTCAAGATCTCCAGGTAGATGAAGGTCTCGCTGCGCTCCACGCCCGGCACCCGATAGAGTTTCTCCAGCAGGAAGTTGAGCAGGTGGCGATGGTCCTTGCACACCACCTCCAGGAACAACTCATAGGAGCCGGTGGCGAGCACCAAATAGACCACCTCGTCGAACTCGCGAATGCGCTGGGCCGCCTCTTCCAGGTGCTTGCCCTGCACTTTGAGGCCGATCATGGCCATGACGCCGTAGCCCAGGGCCCACGGGTCGGTAATGGCCGTGACCCGCAACACGCCGCGCTCGACCAGGCGTTCGTAGTGCTGACGCACCGTGCTGGTCGCGACGCCCAATTCCCGGGCCAGGCGAGCGAAAGGCACCCGGCCGTTCTTCTTCAACGCGGCAATGATTTGCCGATCCAAATCGCTCAATGCACCACGCGGAGATCGTCGTCGCCATTTACGCATAATTCACCGTCCTTTTGAGTGTGGGATGATACATTCTCCATCCGCGCGCCAGGCGCGCGGTCGTAGTCTCTCTTATTATACCAGAAAAGCCGCTGATGTAGCATTAAAAATCCCGAAACACGCGCCATTTTAGGCCATTTCTCAGGGCATGGCGCGGCTTCTGCAATCGTCAAAATGTCAGTTCTCGGTCAGGGGATGCAAGGCGTGCAGCGCGCGCCGCGCGTCGGCCTCGGACACCACCAGGCTGATGGCTACCTCGCTGGCGCCCTGGGCGATGGCGATGACATTGATGCCCTGCGCGCCCAGCGCGCCGAACACCCGCCCCGCGATGCCCGGCGTGTGCCGCATGCCCTCGCCCACCAGGGTGACGATGACCACCCCCTCCAGGGCCCGCACCCGATCGATGTCGCGGCGCGCGATCTCGGCCGCAAAGGCCTCTTCCAACGCGGAAACCACTTTGCCCTGGGTGCGGCCCGGCACGATGAAGCAGATGCTCTGCTCCGACGAGGCCTGGCTGATGAGCAGCACGCTGGTGCCCGTGCCCGCGACCGCGGCGAAGGTGCGGGCCGCGACGCCCGGTACGCCCAACATGCCCCGGCCCTCGACGATGACCATGCTCAGGTCCCGAATCAGGGTGATGGCCTTGATCTGCCCCGGCGTGACCTCCCGCTCACGCACGATGAGGGTGGAAGGCCCGCGCGGATGGAAGGTGTTGCGCACCCGCAAGGGGATGTCGGCCTCGACCACGGGCCGGATGGTCTTGGGGTGCAGCACCTTGGCCCCGAAGTAGGCCAGTTCGGCCACCTCCCGGTACGACAACACGGGGATGGTGTGGGCCTGGGGCACCAGCCGCGGGTCCGCGCTCATCACGCCGTCCACATCGGTCCAGATCCAGACCTCGGCCGCGGGCAGCAGCGCGGCCAGCAGGGCCGCGGAGTAGTCGCTGCCGCCCCGGCCCAGGGTGGTCACGATGCCGTCGGGGGTGGCGGCGATGAAACCCGGCACCACCACGACCCGGCCCGGACGCAGCCGCGGGGCCAGTCGGCGATGCACCCGCTGCCGCGACGCGTCCAGGTCGGGATGGGCCGCGCCGAAGTTGGCGTCGGTGACCAGCACCTCGGTGGCGTCCAGGGCCTCCGCGTCCACGCCCTGGGCCCGCAGCGCGGCGGTGAGCAGGAGCACGCTCATGCGTTCGCCCAGCGCGGCCACCGCGTCCAGCCCTCGGGGCGTAGCCTCGCCCAGCACGGTCATGGCCCGCCCCAGGTTCTCCAAGGTCTCCAGGTGCTTTTGCACCCCGGCCCAGACCTCCGCGCGGTCTGACGCGGGAACCAAAGCCTGGGCCACGGCCCAATGGGCTTCCTCCAACTGCTGCCGGGCCTGACGCACGGCCGCGGCATCGCCTTGGGCCGCGGCCCGGGCCGCACGCAGCAACGCATCGGTGGTGCCGGCCAGCGCGGAGGTCACCACCACCACGCCCGGCCAGCGCGGGGCCTCGCCGCGCACGATATCCACCGCCTGGGCCATGGCCGTGGGGCTGCCCACCGAGGTGCCGCCAAACTTCATCACCAACGGGCGTTCGGGGACCGTCGCCATACGGGCCTCGCGGTCGAGGGTTCAAGCCTGGGCCGAGCCGGACTCGCCCTCGCCGCGGCGGGGCGCAAAGCGGGCCAGGGCCTTGCGGGGGATCTTGTTGACTTTGCGGCAGCGGGGGCAGGGATAGTCGAAGTGCTCCAGCCCTTGCTCGTCCATGGCCTGCAACGCGGCCTGAGCCACCTTGCGGCTGATGTTCAGCGGCGCACCGCAGTAGGTACAACGCAACATGGTTCACCTCCAGGCGCAGGGCCCGCG
>JAADEN010000031.1 GCA_013153375.1 Chloroflexota bacterium
CCGCAGCCGAGCGGGGGCCGGGCGCGCGCAGCAGGCGCAGGCCGGCCCACAGCACCCAGGGCGTCCACGCGGTGGCCGCGTTCATGCTCAAGAAGACCTCGGCGCGGGTGGCCAGGTAGCCCGAGAGCGCGTAGGCCAGCGCGGCCACCGCGGGACCGGGCGCGGCCAGGTCCAGACTGCGGGCCAGGAGAAACATGCCGGCCGCGGCCCAGAGCAGGTGCAGCACGATGAGCAGGCCGTGGCCCCAGGCCAGGGCCTGCACGCCGCCCAGCGCGGCCAGCGCCCACAGCAGCCAGGTCGGCGGATAGAACCAGGCCATCTGCAGGTTGGCGATGAGAGGCGCGCCGTGGCCCAGATCGGGGTTCCACCACAGCCAGGTGTGGGTCTCGACCCAGGCCCGCCACGCGGCCGCGCGCCAGGGGATGAACTGCAGCGACGCGGTGCCCCATACGGGCGCGCGGCCGGGGCGCAGCAAGGCCGCGCCCCAAACCACGATGGCCAGCCCGACCAGGACGGCCAGGCCGCGCTCAGCGGGTGTCGGGGATGATCTCTTCATACACGGGCTGCTCCAGTCCTTCGATCCAGCGCTGGCCGTAGAGTTGTCCGGCCTGGGTGATGGTGTAGCGGGCCGTGCCCCGCATGGGCCGGGCCGACCCCGGCGCGGTGCGCCAGGTGACCACCAGTTGATTGCCCTCGAGGCGTCCCTCGCCCTGCAGAAACGCCTCCCGAATGAGCCAGGTCAGGCGATAAGTGCCGGGTTCGGGGCCGGGTTCGATGACCATCCGCCCGCCGTATTTGCCCTGGTCGTACGGGTCGCGGCCGTTGACCAGGTAGTCGCCGCCCAGCGCGGGCAGGTTCTGCGGGTCCGCGTCCGGGGCCAGGGCGACTTTGGACCCACACCCGGCCAGCAGCACCGCCAGGGCCACGAGGCCCAACCGCACCAAAGTCCGCATCAGGCTAAAATCATTGGCTATACGCATTAAGCGCCCTCGCATAAGGATGGGGAAAGGCTCCGCGAACGGCCCGCGGGACGCCGCGCCGCGCGCGCCTTTCACGCCCCCGCCCGGCCGTCCGCGGAGCCCGTCCCCCAAAGATTCGCTCACCCGCACCTACGCCCGCGGCGCAAAGCGCGGGGCCAGCACATCCTCCAGCGTCGGACGGCCGATCTCTTGCAGTTCGTAACGCACCCGCTGCACGGGCTTGTTGACCCGGATGAGCCGCGTCAGGTCAATGGGCGTGGCCACGATGACCAAATCCGCGTCCGCGGCGTTGATGGTGGCCTCCAGTTCCCGGATTTGCTCCTCGCCGTAGCCCATCGCGGGCAGCACCGGGCCCGTGGTGGGATATTTGGCGTAGGTCTCCCGGATGGAGCCCACCGCGTAGGGCCGCGGGTCCACGATCTCGGCCGCGCCGAAGCGCTGCGCGGCCACGAAGCCCGCGCCGTAAGCCATCTCGCCGTGGGTCAGGGTCGGGCCGTCCTCCACCACCAGCACCCGCCGCCCGCGGATGGCCGCGGGGTCGTCCACGAAAATGGGCGACGCGGCCTCGATGATGATGGCCTCGGGGTTGAGGGTCTGCAAATTGCGGCGCACGGTGAGCACGCCCTCGGGCGCGGCGGTGTCCACTTTGTTGATGACGAACGCGTGGGCCAGCCGCGCGTTGGCCTGGCCGGGGTAGTAGGTCATCTCGTGGCCGGGACGGTGCGGATCCGCGACCACGATGTGCACATCGGGGCGGAAGAAGGGCAAATCGTTGTTGCCGCCGTCCCACAGGATGATCTCGGCTTCGGCCTCGGCCTGGCGCAGAATGCGCTCGTAATCCACGCCCGCGTACACCACCATGCCGTTGCGCAGATGCGGTTCGTACTCCTCCCGCTCTTCGATGGTGCAGTGGTAGCGGTCCAGGTCCTCGAAAGTGGCGAAACGCTGCACGGCCTGCTCCACCAGGTTGCCGTAGGGCATGGGGTGCCGCACCACCACCACCTGGTAGCCCCAATCGCGCAGCAGTTGGGCCACCCGGCGGGTGGTCTGGCTCTTGCCGCAGCCCGTGCGCACCGCGGCCACGGCCACCACGGGCTTGGACGAAGTCAACATGGTGGCGTTGGGCCCCATGAGGCGGAAGTCCGCGCCCGCGGCCAGGGCCAGCGAGGCCCGATCCATGACATACTGATGCGACACATCGCTATACGCAAAGATGACCTGGTCCGCCTCCAGTTCACGAATCAGGCGGGGCAGTTCCGCCTCCGGGTAGATAGGGATGCCCTCGGGGTACAACGAGCCCGCGAGTTCGGGCGGGTAGATGCGCCCTTCGATGTTGGGGATTTGCGTGGCAGTGAACGCGACCACCCGATAACGGGGGTTGTCACGAAACGCGACATTGAAGTTGTGGAAATCCCGTCCGGCAGCGCCCATAATGATGACGCGAATCGGGTCCATCGGCGACTCTCCTTGCAAGGGATGCAAAAGGCACAAGCGACGCGGCCACCGGCCGCGGTTTGATTATACCGTCGAAGCGGGCGCGGCGCGACGACGCCTCTGGGGGATGGGGACAGGGCTCGGGCCGGGGGCCGTTTTCAGCCCTCAGCCGCGCTCCCGCCCTGGGCCGCGTGGTCGTCCGCACACCAGGCGCGGAAACACGCGTCCAGCCAGATTCGCACGGGCCGGGTGACGGTCGTCCGCCCCCACAGGAGCAGGGCCACCAGGGCCAGGGTGAGCCCCAGGGGCGGATGCTGCCAGTAGGAGCGCGCCAGCGTCTGCCCCACGGACGGCGCGGTGAGACGCCGCGCCAGGGTCAGGTCGCCGCACATGTCCAGCGGGCCCTGGGGCGTGTCGAAGGTGTGGACGATGCAGTCCGCAGGCAGCACCGCGTCGTCGTGGTACGCGAACAGCACCGCGTCGAGCGGAAAGGCGTCCAAATCCACCACGCCCGACGCGGCGTGGGTGGCGTAGAACAGGTCGGGGCGAAAACGGGGTCCGTAGGGCTGGGGGAGCGCGTCCGGGTCGCGGGCGTCGGCCGCATAGACGAAGTAGAAGGGCTGGTCGTCGGCCTCCAGCATGGCCCAGGTGACGATGTCCACATCGTGGGGCGGGAACAGGTCGGGCGGCTGGCCGAAGTAGTCGCGCCAACCGCCGTAGGCCAGCGCGAGCACGCCCAGCCCCAGGGCCAGGCCCCGCACGCACGCGGCAGCCGTGGGGCGAGACGCGAGGCGGGCCAGAACCCGCGCGCCCGTCGCCAGGCCCAGGCCGATGAGCGCGGCCAGCGCGGGGATGAGGGCCACCATGTGCAGCGCCCGCGGCGGGAAGGTGTTGAGCGCGCTGAAGAAGAGCATGGGCAGCAGCAGCCACAGGAGCAGCAAGCGCCGCGCGCCGCTCCGCCAGCGGACGCGGGGCAGCGCGAGCAGGCCGACCAGGGCCAGGGGCGCGCCCCAGCGCCCGGCCAGAGGGAAGGCGATGAAACGCTGCACGGTCAGATCGGCCTGCACGAAAGCCAACAGGGTGCGCAACATCCCGCCCAGCAGCAACAAGGGGCTGCGGAGGGGATGCCAGTACAGTTCCTGCCGCGCGGCCGGAAACATCCAGCGGTAGCCCTGGCCCTCGACGAAGGCGTCGCCGAACATGGCCCGGGCGTAAAAGCCGTTGAAGACGAAGGATTCCAGGTACTTGTACAGAGTCGCGCTGCCGTGCCGCTGCCACGCGGTCCACATGATGGGCAGGGCGGTCAGCGCCAGGCCCAGGAAGAACAGGCCCAGCGCGCGACGCCGCGGGTAGGGGCCGCGGTGGGTGAGCAGCAAGGCGACGACGATCCACCACGCGCTGTGGGCCGCGGGATAGGTGTAGAAGCCCAGGCCCGCCAGCACGCCGGCCACATACCAGGCGGTGGGGTTGCGATAGGCATAGGCCGCGTAGGCCGCGGCCAGGGCCGCGGTCACCACGGGCAGGGCCTGCGCGTTGTTGTAGCCGTACCGCGAGACGGCCAGGCCGTAGGGCGCGAACAGGTACGCGGCCACGCCCAGGTGGGCCAGGGTGCGCGAACCGGGGGTGAACGCCGCCAGCAGCGCGTAGAGGAAGGGCACGGCCGCGAGCCAGGCCAGCACCGAACTCCAGCGCCAGGCCCAAAAGGTCGCGCCAAAGACGCGCAACACCGCGGCTTGGAAGTAGGAAGTCAACACCGGAAAGGAATACACGCCCAGGTCGAACAGGCTGGCCCGGTAGCCCTCGCGCGCCAGGCTGGAGGCAAAATCCCAGAAGGCCCCCTCGTCGCCCAGCATGTGCCGCGGAAAGTCCGCCAGCCGATACAGGCCGACCAAGCCGCCCACGGCCAGCCAGAAGGCCAGGGCGCGCGCGTCCGCTCGGGTCAGGCGGGGCCAGCGGCCGCGGCCGTGACGCAAGGCCAGCCCATAGCCCACGGCTCCCAGGGCCAGCAGCGCCAACCCGGCCTGCACGCCGGGCAGCGGCCACGGGGCCAGCATCAACACCAGGGCCCACGCGAAGCCGCCCAACGCGAACCAAAAGCGCGGGGAGCGCGACGGACGCGGGCCCGCGCGGAGCCCGTCCCCCCAATGCGGGACCGCGCGGGCCACCAGCCCCAGGCCCAAAACCAGGGCCAACAGCCCGGCCAGGGTTTGCTCGGGCCGAATCAGGCGCAGATACAGACGCTGGTTGAGGGTCTCCGCGATCCGCTGCCAGGCCACGACCCAGGACGCCCGGTCAGGAGGGGGCCAGCCGCGGCCTTGCAGCCACAGCCAGCCCAAAACGAGCGCGGCCGGGCCGAGCACGGCCTGGGCCGCGGCGCGCAGGGAGGGGTCACGCCACCAGGTGCGCCACGCCTGCCAAGCGCCTCGGCCGCGGTGGCGCAGCCAGCCCAGCGCAAACAGCCAGGCGACGAGCAGAGCGAGCGCGGCCAGGGCCAATCCCCATCCCACCGAAGGCCTCCTGCCGGCGAGGCGCGGCCCGAGGGCCGCGCGGGTCGGTCACACGATGCGCTTGCGAATGGTCGCGCTGACGAAGTCCAGCGTGGAAACGGTGATGGCGATGAGCCACACGGCCAGGCCCGCGTGCTCGTACTGCACCTGCCGAATCCACTGGATGAGCAAGAAACCGATGCCGCCGCCGCCCACCAGGCCGATGACCGTGGACATGCGCACATTGATGTCCCAGCGGTAGAGGCTGAACGCGGTGAAGTGGGGCAGCACCTGGGGCAACACCGCGAACATGATGGTCTGCAAGCGGTTGGCGCCCGTGGATTGGATGGCTTCGATGGGGCCGGGATGGATGCTCTCGATGGCCTCGGAGTACAGTTTGCCCAACGCGGCGATGGTGTGGATGGTCAGGGCGATGAAGCCCGCGAAGGGCCCCAGGCCGACCCAAATCACGCCCACCAGGCCCCAGATGAGGGGCTCGATGGAGCGCACCACATTGAGCACCGTGCGGGTGGCGGTGTAGATCCAGTGGCCGATGGGCACCACGCCCTGGTCGCCCCAGCGATAGGCCAGATACAGCCAGGCCAGCGCGCCCAGACCCGCGCCCAGGCGGGCGAAGTCGGGCGCGGCCGCGGCCACCTCCGCGGGATCCCAGGCGATGCCCAAGATGCCGTGCGCGTAGCCCAGGCCCAGGGGCCAGCCCAGGGCCGCGCCGATGAGCGCGAAACCGCCGTAGCGGATGGCCGCGTTGGCCCAGCCGGGCAGACGGCGGGAGAGGCGGTCCAGCGCCGCGCCCAAAAGGCGGAAGCCCAGCACCGCGCCGCCCAGCACCAGCACGAAGCCCACCAGCGCGACGGTCACGGGGGCCTTGTCCAGGCCGCCCAGCCAGGCGGCCACCTGGCGGGCCAGCAGCCAGCCCAGCGCGCCGCCCAGCACCAGGCCGAACACGCCGCCCACCAGGCCCTGGGGCGAAGTGCGCAGGGAGTGGGTCAGGTTGCGCGCGGCCAGGAAGGACATGGGAATGGCGAAGAGCATGCCCGCGAAGGTGGCCATCAGGCCGATCATGATGCTCTCGAGCATGGCCTGCAACGCGAGTTTCATCTCCCGGCTCAGTTTGCCCGTGAAGCGCAACGCGCCGGGCTGCACCGCGTGCAGTTTGTGAATCTGAGGGCCCTCCGCGAAGGACGGAATGACCACATCGGGGATGTACAGTTCGGACTCGAAGGTGCCGTCGGGCCCGACCTCGATCTCGGTGGGCCCCAAGCCCCGGGGCGTGAACTCGTTGCCGATGGGGTTCTCCCACTTGATCTTGACCACCTTGCCGGGCACGAAGCCGCCCCCGCGGATGTGCAACAGCGTGCCGTATTGCAGTTTGCCCTTGGTGTCGCGCACGCTCAGGTCGCCGCAGGTGGGCGTGACCACCACCCAGGGCTCGCCCTCCTTGGGCTCGTTCACCGGCGGGCCGGTCTCGCCCTCGGGGCACGGCGCCTGCACCAGGGCGGTGGCCCGCAACTCGGTGGCCTCGTAGTCGAACGCGGCCCGCCAGGGCCACACGATGTCGCCCAGAATGCGGCCCGTTTCCTTGTATTCGCGAATGGCCTTGGGCAGGTCAATGCCCACGATGCGGGTGCCCAGCACTAAGGTGCCCACCAGCACCAGGGCGATAAAGCCGTTCCACGAGGGGGACGGCTCCGCGCGGGCCTTGGCCTCGGCCAGGGCCCAGGCATCCAGTACGGCCCACCACCAGATGCCGGCCAGCACCACGGCCATGATGAGCAACACGGTGGTATATAGGCTGCGGGAAGCGCCCGGAGGCACGGCCCATTGCAACATCATGGGCCCGCTCAGGCTGAAGACCACCACCGCGACCACGACGAACAGCACATTGGCCACCCGCCGGGCAAATTCGTCGTCGGTGGGGAACAAACGCCGGGCCACGGCCTCGTACACCAGACGCAGCACGGCCAGGGTCACCAGCGCGGCCAGGAACAGACGCGTCAGCACCGCGAAACTCAGGCCGTACACCTGCTCAGGAAAGCGCGCCCGCTGGGCCGCGGTGAACACGGTCAGCCCCCACAGGGTGGCCGTGCCCAAAAGGATGTAGATCCCCCGAGCCACCGCGCCCGCGGCCATCTGGCCCAGGCCCGGAACGAGCAACGATAGAAAAGCGTAAAACGCACGCTTGGCATTCATGGTTCACCCACCCAGGCGTTGGGCTTCTTCGCCGTAGATTTGCTTGAATTCTTCGTCGGTCATGTTGCGGATGTCTTCTCCGGTGCCTTCGTACACCAGCCGGCCATCGCGCAGGCCGATGACGCGGGTGGCGTAGCGCTGCACCAGGTCCAGGTAGTGCAGGCTGCACAAAATGGTGATGCCCCGCTCCTGGTTCAAGCGCTCGAGATAGCCCATGATGGAGTGGGCCAGCACGGGGTCCAGACTGGCCACCGGCTCGTCGGCCAGCAGCATCTTGGGATTTTGCACCAGCGCGCGGGCGATGCCGACGCGCTGCTTCTGGCCGCCGCTGAGGGCCGAGGCCCGGTTGTGGGCCTTCTCGGCCAGGCCCACCTGGGCCAGCGCGTCCAGCGCGCGGCGCTGATCCTGGGGCGGGAAGTAATAGAACAGGCTCCACCAGGGGTTGACATAGCCCAAACGACCGGCCAGCACATTGGTGAGCACGGGCAGGCGCTCGACCAGGTTGAACTCCTGAAACACGAAGCCGATCTCCCGGCGCACCCGCCGCAGACCGGCCTCGTCCAACGCGGTGATGTCAATGTCGTTCCACACGATGCGGCCCTCGGTGGGCTCGATGAGGCGATTGATGGAGCGCAACAGCGTGGACTTGCCCGAACCGCTCAGGCCGATGATGATCAAGAACTCGCCGTCTTCGACGGTGAAACTGACATCCTTGAGGGCCACCGTGCCCGTGTCGTACACTTTGGTCAGATGTTCTACCCGCAGCATGGCGTTCTCCGGCAGGGGGATGGGCCCGCTTGGGCCAGACAAAAACGCCGCGGGGGCGCCTTCGCCCCCGCGGCGTCGTCGGTGTGAGCCGCTTATTCCTTGCCCAGGTCTTCGATGCTCATGCCCGCGGCTTCCAGTTGCTGGCGGAAGCCGTCGTAGAAGGTGTCGTCCGCGGGCTCGAGGCCTTGCCACGAGAACAGCCCCTTGAGCATCTCCTTGCCCTCGTCGGTCTCGTTGAGGCTGAGCAGCGCGTCCACGATTTGCTGCTTCAGGTCCTCAGGGAAGTCGGGGCGGAAGGAGATGTTGTCGTTGGGGATGGGCGCGGAAGTGGCGATGACCACCACCTTCTCCTTGACATCGGGGTACTCGTCCTCGACCAGGACGCGCGCGTCCTGGAAGGTCGCGCCCGCGTCGCAGTCGCCGTTGTACACGCCGATGACCACCGCGTCGTGGCCGCCGGTGTCCACGATCTCTTCCAGGTCCTTCTCGGGGTCAATGCCCGCGGCCAGCATGGTCAGTTTGGGGATGACCCAGCCCGAGGTGGACTCAGGATCGGGCCGGCAGAAGGTCTTGCCGCGCAGGTCCTCGACCTTCTCGATGCCCGTGTCCACACCGGCGATGATCTGGCCCTTGTAGGAAGTCGCGCCGTAGCGCACCGACACCAGGGCCACATCCGCGCAGCCCCGCTCATGGGCGCGCACATAGCCAAAGGTGTTGAGCGCGGCCATGTGGGCCTCGCCCGAGCACAGGGCCTCTTGCTGCGCGGTGTAGTCGGTGGGGATGACGGGCTTGATGACGATGCCGGTCTTCTCCTCCACATACTGCGCGATGGGCTCCGCGCCGGCCAACACTTTCTGGGTGTCCTGCGAGGGGGTCAGTACCCAGATGACGGGGTTCTCCGCGGTGCCCAAAGGCGCTTCCTCGGCCGGGGCCTCGGTGGCCTCTTCGGTGGGCTCCTCGGTCTTTTCGGGCATGGTCTCTTCGGTCATCTCGGCCTTGGGGGCCTCGGTCGCCGGGGCCTCGGTGGCCTCTTTGGACCCGCCGCAAGCGGCCAAAGCCAGGGCCAGCACGGCCAGCAAGGCGAGCATCCACAACCAGCGTTTGCGCGTCATACGATTCTCCTCCAAAAGGGGGTTGGAAGCCAACGGATAAAGCGCCGCGTTGGAACGCGGCCCAGGGTTATCTTACCGGAAAACCGCGCTGCGGGCAAGTGGCCGGATGTCACACCCCAACCGCGGCGTTCAGGGGGCAGGCACGGGCACGGCCCGCAGCATGTAGCGCGCGGTGTACCGCCCTTGGGTCGGGTCGTAGCCGGAGCAGGTCACCAAAGTGAGCATCGCCCCCGATGCGGGCGCGAACACGGCATCCACCGCGTGGGGCGCGACCCAACCCGCGTCCACGACCCGATAGGTCACCCGCGCGGCGCCCACCTCCAGGATCAGCAGATCACCGTAACGCAAGCGCGGCAGGCCGTAGAACAAGCCCGGCGTGTTGTCCGCGTTCCACACATGCCCGGTCAGCACGGTATTGCCCGCCCAGGTCGGGAAGGCCGAGCCCTGGAGCCAGCCCACCTGGTCGTACAGCCAGGCCACATCCCAGCCCGCGGGCGTCAAGGGCACCCCGACCACCGGCGCATCCACGCCCAGCCGCGGGATGCGCAAGCGCACATCCAGGGTCCGCGCGCCCGCAGGGCGCGGGGCCAGCGGTCCGACCCGCCCCGGCGGGAAGCCCGTCGCGGGCAAAACCGGCGGCCACACCCGCACGGTCAGCCGCGCGTAGTCGTCCCCGCGGCCGTCGCCGGGCGTCGAGTCAGGATCCGCGGTATCCGCCGCGGTCACCTCGGCCACATTGACATGCTCGCCGCTTGTGTGGGCGCGGGCCGTGAGGGTCAGCGTCGCGGCAGCCCCTGCGGGCAAACGCCCCACTTCCCACACGCCCGTCCGCGCGTCATACCGGCCCTGACTTGTGGCTATACGCAGCAGGGTGAAGCCAGCGGGAAGGCGCTCCGTCACTTCCACGCCCGCGGCGTCGTTCGGGCCCGCGTTGGACACGGTCACGGTGAAGACCACCGTGTCGCCCGGCTCGGCCGTGGTGGGCGTCGCGGTCTTGGTCACAGACAGGTCGGCTTCCGGCTCGTACACGATGGACGCCTCCGCGTAGTCGTCGCCCGTTCCATCGCCCGGCACGCTGTCCGGGTCCACCTGGAGCACCGCGGTCACTTCCGCGGCATTGGTGTACTCGCCCCTCGCCTGGACCGTGGCCGTGATCTCCAGCGTCGCGCTCGCGCCGTTGGCCAGATCGCCCACCGTCCACACGCCCGAAGCAGGGTCGTAAGCGCCCTGGCTCGGGGCGCTGGACACATAGGCATACCCGCTCGGAAGTTGGTCCGTGACCTCCACGCCCGTGGCCCCGCTCGGGCCCGCGTTGGACACGGTCACGGTGAAGACCACCGTGTCGCCCGGCCCCGCTCGGAGCGGATCCACCGTCTTGGTCAGCGCCAAGTCGGCCTCGGGCGCGTAGGTCGCGGCGGCCTCGTCGTCGTCCGCCAGGCCGTCGCCCCAATCGTCCACCGCCAAGTCGCCCAGAGGCGAACTGTCGGGGTCCAAAGCGGAACTGTGGCTCACCCAGGCCAGAAGCCGGAACGGGCCCGCGCTCGTGGGCAGCAAGGCCAGGGTCAGCCGCGCGGTGGCTCCGGCCGCCAGCGTGCCCAGCATCCACACCTCGGTGGCGGGGTCGTAAGTGCCTTGCGAGGCCGTCTGGCCGGACAGGCTGGTGTCCGCAGGCAGGGGCACCTGCACGCGCACCCGCTCGGCCGGATGCGGGCCGCGGTTGGTGACCTCGACCACCACCTCGAAAGCGCCGACGGGCCCACTCGAGGCCGGCAGGGCCTGCAGCGTGAGTTCCAGGTCGGCCCAGGGCGCAGTAGCGCCGTTCACCGTCTCGCCGGCCTCCAAAGCAAAGTCCAACACTTTGGTGTAGGTGGCCGGCCCCGCGCCCTGGTAGTCCCCGATGCGGTACAGGGCCTGGGGCGAGACCGCGTAGAGGTTCACCCCGTCGCTGATGATGTCCCACGCGCCTTCGGGGATGCCGCGGCTCTCCACATCGCCCAGGTTGACATACGAAACGAAGTTGCCGGCCCCGTCCTCGGTGATGCGCAGCAAGTAGATGGTGTGCGCGTACATGTGGCCGATGCCCCAAAACGCGAACAAATGGCCGTCGTGGTGCGCATATCCCGCGGTGTAGCCCCCGCTCGGGAAGTCGCTGCGCATGTCGTGCCACAGGGTCGTGGTGGCGGGGTCGTAAGCGGTGAAAATGTAGAAGCCGTACAGCAACTGATAGGGCGACCAACTCTCCAGACCGCCGCCCACATAGCCCCGATCCGAGCGGGGGTCAAAGTAGAGGCTGTTGCCCCATTCGAAGGGGAAGTCGCCCAGATGGGCCACCGCGCCGGAGGAAGGGTCAATGGTGTAAAGCCCTGACGGCGAGCCCAGGGTGACCGAGACGCCGTACAGGGTGCCGTTGCCCGCGAAGGCAAAGTCCCCCAGGGCCTCGTTGTACGCGCCCGCGATGGGCGTATGGTCGAACAGGTGAACCTGGGTGGGCGCGGTGTCCAGGTCGCGGATGACCAGCACGCGGTGCTGGTTGGTGATCAGCCACAAATCCCAGGCGCGGGCCGGCGTGGGCATGGTCAGGCCCAAGAACAGCACCAAGAGAAAAACGCGCCGCAAACGACGGAACCAGAAGCCCGAGATACGCATGCCCCCTCCTTTTGGAGTATGACGATCCGACCAGAGGTGATGTCTGCCGCTTTCGGCTTATTTTAACACAGATTCGTTGGG
>JAADEN010000193.1 GCA_013153375.1 Chloroflexota bacterium
ACCGGGCCGCTTCCGAAGACGACTTCGAGGCCCTGCTGCGCCTGGCGCGCGGCGAACCGACCTGGCCCCGAGAGCCGGCCTCCGGCGCGTGAGCGCGCCCGCGCCCCGGCGTCCGCGGGGCCTGGCGTCCGGCGGCCAAGCCTGGGAGGACGGGGGCAACCCCCTGTGTTATAATCCAATCACTCAGCCTCAGGATTTTGGGCTTATCATGAGGAGGCAGTTATGCGTCGCGTCGGCCGACTGATTTTGTTCTTAGCCGTTTTCATCCTGCTGGCCGTCTTGTGCGTGGTCGGTGGGATGCGCTTTGGCCTCATTCCCGGCCTGGGTGGCGAGGGCGGCGGGGCCGGGGCTGAAGCGGCCCCCGCGGTGGAAACGACCCAGGTGGTGCTGCTGGCCCAGCCCGCCAAGCGGGGCCAACGCATCACCGAAGACATGGTCGCGCTGGTGGACATCCCTACGGACACCTTCGTGCCCACCATGCTGGTCAACCCTGACGATGTGGTGGGCAAACTCGCGGCCCGCGACTTGCCGCAGGGCATCTTCTTGACCCAGGGCGATGTGGTGGATACGGCCGCGGCCCTGTTCGAAGGCGCGGGCTCCATTGCCGCGGCGCAAATCCCGCCCGGCTATGTCGCGATCTCCATCCCCATTTCGCGGCTGACCAGCGTGTCCTACGCCATTCAGCCCGGCGACCGGGTCGGGGTGATGGTCAGTCTGCCCTTCGTGGATGTGGATCCCGAATTTCAGGCCGTGCTGCCGAACCTGACCGCCGCGGTCATCGGCAACGCGGTGTGGGTCAGCGCGGGCGAGGACATGGGCGGCGGCGTGATGTCCGCGGAGACGCTGCAGACCTTCGTGCAGCAGGTGACCGCCGCGGGCGGGCCTGTGGGGCGGGCCGAAACCGACGGCGATTTCAACCTCTATGTGGTGCCTTCCGAGGCCCAGCGCCCGCGTCTGGTGACCCAACTCATCATCGAGGACGCGCGCGTGCTGCATGTGGGCGACTTCCTGGAGCGCAAGCCTCAGCCCACGCCCGAGCCGCAGCAAGAGGGGCAGCAAATGCAGGCTGAGCAACAGCAGCCGCAAACCCCTGAAGCGCCGGCCGCGCCCGATGTGGTGACTTTGATCGTCACGCCCCAGGACGCCGTGACCATCAAGTACCTGCTGGACCGGCACATGATTCTCACCCTGGTGCTGCGCGGGGCCGACGACGAGGGCCCGCTGGAGACCGAGGCCGTGACCCTGACCTACCTGCTGGACGAGTACCGCCTGGTCATCCCCAGCAAAGAGCCCTTCGATTTGGCTCCCCGCACCGACACGGTGACTTGGCCGGACGAATTCCGCTATGTTGAACCCACGCCGCAGCCCGAACAATGAGTTCGCGGTCCGGGATGTAGTTGGAGGACCTCGGGATGAGTGAAGCCATACGGGTACTCATTGTCGATGACATTTTGGAGACGCGCGAAAACCTGCGCAAGTTGCTGCAGTTCGAGCGGGGCATTGAGGTCGTGGGCGAGGCCGAGACCGGGGCCGAGGCGTTGCGGCGGGCCGCGGCGTTGAAACCCGATGTGGTCATCATGGACATCAACCTGCCCGACGCCAACGGCCTGGATGTGACCGAGGAGTTGCGCCGCCGGGATCCGGCCATGCAGGTGGTCATCCTGTCGGTGCAAGAAGGGCGGGAATACATGCGGCGGGCCATGAAGGCCGGCGCGTACGACTACCTGGTCAAGCCCCCGCCCATTGACGAACTGTTGGCCGCGGTGCGGGGCGCGGGCCAAACGGCCCAGGAGGAACGGGCCCGCCAGCGGGATACCGGCGTGTTCGGCTCGGCCTCCAGCGCCGGCGGCAGCCGTTTGGGCCGCCTCATTGCCGTGTACTCCCCCCGGGGCGGCACGGGATGCACTTTTCTGGCCACCAACCTGGCCGTGGCGCTCAAGTCCCCCGATACCACCGTGATCGTCGCGGACGCGAAACTGCAGTTCGGGGATGTGGCCCTGGTGATGAATGTGCAGCCCCGCTACACTTTCGCGGATTTGGCCGAGGTCGAGAGCCTGGATGCGGATCTGGTCTCCGAGGTGCTCTTGCCCTATCCCAAGGGTGACATTCATGTTCTGGCCGCGCCGCTGCGGCCCGAGGAGGCCGAGCAAATCGCGCCTCAGACGGTCAGCGCGACCTTGCAGCACCTCAAGGCCCTGGCCGATTATGTGGTGGTCGATACGGCTTCGGCCCTGGACGCGGTGACGCTGAGCGTCTTCGATGTCGCCGACCTCATCGTGGTGCCCATCGGGCAGGATCTGCCCTCGATTCGGAACGCTCGGGTGGCCATCGAGACGCTCATGGGCGCGGACATTCCCAAGGAAAAGTGGGTGTTGGTGCTCAATCGGGCGGTGAAGCGCTCCAGCATCACGCCCGAACGCATTCGCAATTACTTCAAGATTCCCTCGGTATTGGTGGTGCCGGAGGACCCGCGCGTGGTGCTTTCGCTGAACAAGGGCGAGTTGCTGCTGTTGTCGCAGCGCAACAGCCCGGCCAGCAAGGGCATCCTCCAGGTGGCCCGCACGGTGCGCGAGCGCCTGTTGCAGGTGCAAGAGCACTGAGTCGGGCGCGCATCCCTCTGTTTGGGCGCCATCAAGGGAGGTTAGGGTGTCTCTCTTACGACGCTTGGATCGCAAAGGCAAAGGTGACGACGGCGAACGCTCGGTGCTGTCGTCCGCACAGCGCAAGCGCGGCGGCCTGGGCGGCAGTCGCAGCAGCAAGGAAGGCTACAGCGACTTGATGCGGCGCATCCAGAGCCGCCTGCTGCAGGAACTGGACCCCAGCATTTCGGCCGCCGAGCCCGCGGAGATCCGCCAGTCCATTCGTGAACTGCTGGATCAGGTGCTGCAGCAAGAGGGCATCGTGCTCTCGCGCGTCGAGCGGCAGCGGCTGTTCGACCAGATCGCGGCCGAAATCTTGGGCTTTGGTCCGCTGCAGCCCCTGCTGGAAGACGACAGCATCACCGAAATCATGGTCAACGGCCCCAAGCAAATCTATGTGGAGCGGGGCGGCAAACTGTACAAGACGCCCATCACCTTCGAGGACGACGAGCATGTGATGCGCATCATCGAACGCATCGTGGCGCCTCTGGGCCGCCGGGTGGACGAGGCCAGCCCGTATGTGGACGCGCGTTTGCCCGACGGTTCCCGTGTGAACATCGTCATCCCGCCCATCGCGCTCAACGGGCCGGTCATCACCATCCGTAAGTTCTACCGCACGCCGCTGACCATCGAGGACCTGATCCGTTTCGGCAGCATCACGCCCGAAGTGGTCCAGTTCCTCGAAGCCTGCGTCAAGGCCCGGCTCAACATCATCGTGGCCGGCGGTACGGGCTCGGGCAAAACCACGCTGCTCAACATCCTGTCGGGTTTCATCCCCAACGATGAGCGGATCGTGACCATCGAGAACGCGGCCGAACTGCAACTGCGGCAGGAGCATGTGGTGCGCCTGGAATCGCGGCCGCCCAACATCGAGGGCGAGGGCGAGGTCAGCATTCGCGACCTGGTCATCAACTCGCTGCGGATGCGCCCGGACCGCATCATCGTGGGCGAGGTGCGCGGCGGCGAAGCCCTGGACATGTTGCAGGCCATGAACACGGGCCACGAGGGCTCGATGACCACCCTGCACTCCAACAGCCCGCGAGATACCCTGGCCCGTCTGGAGACCATGGTGCTCATGGCGGGCATGGAACTGCCCACGCGGGCCATTCGCGAGCAGATCGCTTCGGCCGTGGACCTCATCGTCTATCAGTCCCGCATGCGCGACGGCTCGCGCAAAGTGGTCGCGGTCAGCGAGATCGCGGGCATGGAAGGCGATGTCATCAGCATGACGGACCTGTTCGTGTTCGAACACGGCGGCTATCGCGAGGGCAAAGTGCACGGTCGCTTGCGACCCACGGGTTTGCGGCCCAAGTTCATGGACAAGATCCGCGCCGCGGGCATCTACCTGCCCCCGCGCATCTTCGCACCGACTCAACCGCGTTCGTGAGGCCCCGGAGGGCGTATGGCTTTGGATCCCACAACCATCTTGATGGGCGGACTCGGCCTGGCTTTCGTGTTGCTCATCGTGGGCCTGGTGATCACTTTGTGGGGCGGGGGCGCGTCTTCCACCCTGGAAGAGCGGCTGGAGGAGTTCGTCACGCCCGAGTACGAGGCCGAAGTCCAGGAGATGCGCAAGGCCGCGGACGACTGGTGGAAACAGTTGAACCGGCGGGCCGAGCGCACCAGTTGGTGGGACCGCCTGCGCCGGGAGATGGTGCGGGCCGGCTTGCGCATCACCCCGACCGAGTACATCGCGTTTCGCATTCTGGCCCTCATCGGCGGGGTGGCCATCATCGGCTACCTCTTCGGCCACGGCAACTGGCTCTTCTTGCTGGGCGGCGCGGTCGCGGGCTGGTTCGCACCGCACTTCTTCATCCGGTGGCGTCAAAAACGGCGTCTGAGCCAGTTCGAAAGCCAGATGGTGGATACTTTGAACCTGCTGACCAACGGCCTGCGGGCCGGCTTCTCGGTGTTGCAGGCCATCGAGTCGGTGGCCAACGAGATGCCGCCGCCCACCTCGGAGGAATTCCGCCGGGTGGTGCAAGAGGTGCAAATCGGCCTCAGCCTGGAAGAAGCCCTGCAGCACTTGCTGGAGCGGGTGCCCAGCGAAGACATGGAATTCGTGGTCACCGCGATGAAGATTCAGCGCGAAGTGGGCGGCTCCCTGGCCGAAATTTTGGATACCATCTCCTTCACCATTCGGGAGCGCATCCGCATCAAAGGCGAGATTCGCACCCTCACCGCGCAAGCCCGCATTTCGGGCGCGGTGTTGGCCCTGGCGCCGATTTTCCTGTTCCTGGTGATCAATGCCATTGCCCCCGACTACACCGCGGAGTTCTTCCAGAACGGCCTGTGCGGTTATGGGATGTTGGCCTGCGGCCTGGTGCTCATCGGAGCGGGCTACCTGGTCATGATGAAGATTGCGGACATTGAGGTGTGAGGCAATGTCAACGGTAATCATCCTGCTGGTGCTTTTGGCCTTGATCGTCGGCGCGGTGCTGCTGGTGCGTTTGGCGGCCCGCGAACAGGGCGATCAAGACCCGCTGGAGGCCCGCCTGCACGAATTCGTCGCGGCCGGAGGGCAAGTGCGCTCCATTGACGAATTCGAGATGCAGCAGTCCTTCACCGAGCGGGTGCTTGTGCCTCTGGGGCGCCAGTTGGGCGAATTTTTGAGCCGCTTCACCCCGCAAAAGGCCCTCTTGGCCGCGGAACGCGATCTGGTGCGGGCCGGGCTGCGCGGCAAGATGGACCCGACCCTGCTGTTGAGCCTGCGCTTCGCGCTGGCGGTGGCCTTCTTGTTCCTGGGCTTCTTCCTGGGGCGCTCCGCGGCCAGCGAAACCTTCCGCCGCATGAGCCTGGTGATGGCCGTCGGCTTCGCGGTGCTGGGCTATTACCTGCCTGTGTTGTGGATCCGCAGCCGCATCCAGCGGCGGAAGAAGATCATCCAAAAGGCCTTGCCCGATGTGCTGGACCTGATCAGCGTGTGCGTGTCCGCGGGCCTGGGCTTCGACGGCGCGCTGCAACAGGTGGTGGAAAAGTGGTCCAACGAGGTCTCGGTGGAATTCGGGCGGGTGCTGCGTGAGATGCAGTTGGGCAAGACGCGGCGCGAAGCCCTGCGCGACCTGGCCGAGCGGGTGGATTTGCCCGAACTCACCAGTTTCGTAGCCGCGGTCATCCAGGCCGAGCAGTTGGGCGTGGGCCTGACCAAGGTCTTGCGCATTCAGGCCGACGGCATGCGCCTCAAGCGCCGCCAGCGCGCGGAGGAGGAGGCCCGCAAAGCGCCCATCAAGATGCTCTTCCCCTTGGCCTTTCTCATCATGCCGGCTTTGTTCATCGTCTTGTTGGGTCCGGCCGTGTTCATCCTCATGCAATCCGCGTTGGGCTCGATTCTGTTCGGCGGTTGATATGCCCGCCTGGGCTTACCATCCTTACCGGTTGTTTTGGCAAGTTGCGGATTTGCTCTTCCCGCCTCGTTGTGTAGGCTGCGGCCGCCTGGGGGAGCGTTGGTGCGCGGCCTGTCAGGCGCAGGTGCCGCGTCTGGGCGGCTCGAGCCTGTGCCCGGCCTGCGGATATCCTCTGCCTGCGGCCGACGAGATGTGTCCGACCTGCTCGCAAGGCCCGCCGCGCTGGGGGTTTGACGAGGCGCGCGCCTGGGCCTTCTACGAAGGCATGATGGCGCGGGTGATCCGGGCCCTGAAGTATCGGCGGCGCTTTGGGCTGGGGGAAACCCTGGCTCGGGCCCTGGCCGTCTGGGCCCGCGACCTGCCCTGGCCTCCAGGCTGTCTGGTGCCCGTTCCCCTGGCCCCGGCCCGGCGGCGGGCCCGAGGCTACAACCAGGTGAGCCTGGTGGCCCGCCCGCTGGCCTGGTTGTTGAAGATGCCCTATTGTCCTCAGGCTTTGCAGCGCCGTGACGGCCCCACCCAGGTGGGGCTGGACTGGCGGGCGCGCTGGCACAATGTGCGCCGCGCCTTCCACGCCGCGCCGCGCGTGCGGGGCCGAATCGTCTGGCTGGTGGACGATGTCATGACCACGGGCGCGACGCTGCACGCGGCCGCGCTGGCCCTCAAACGCGCCGGCGCCCGAGCCGTGTACGCCCTGACCTGGGCCCGCGTGCCCCGCCGGATTTCACCCGCGGCCCGGCCCACGCGGAGCCGTTCCTCCCCCCATGTCGTGTTGGAACCTCGAACATCCTCGTATCCTCGTAGGGAGGTTGCTCATGTCCGAAGTCCCCGTTGAAATCGCTTTGCGCGACGACTTGAAGAAGAGCGAGGGCTCACTGCTGGCCGAGCGCTTGCACGATTACGCGACCAAGAAGGTCCAGCGCCTGTTGCGCTACTTCCCCAATGCCCAGTCCATTCGGGTGGACCTGAGTTACGACGAGTCGGCCCGCAACGCGCAGGAGCGGGCCACCGCGCAGATCACTTTTCGGGCCAAGCGGATGATTCTGCGCTCCGAAGAGCGGGCCGACGACATCTTCGCCGCGCTGGACGCCGCGGTGGACAAGATGCAGCGCCGCATCGAGCGGGTCAAAGGCCGCCGCTTTCGCCGCGGCCCCGATCGGGAGGCCGTGGCCGAGGAGGTCGCGGCCGCGCTGGCCGCGGAGGAGGCCGAGCCCGAGGAGGCCCCGCGCATCGTGCGCCGCAAGCGCTTCGAACTCATCCCCATGGACGAAGCCGAGGCCATCGAGCAAATGGAACTCCTGGGCCACGATTGCTTCTTCATCTTCTTCAACGCCCGCACCAATCGCATCAATGTGCTCTACAAGCGGCGGGACGGCACCTACGGCGTGATCGAGCCCGAACTGGGATAGTCCGCCCTGTTCATGCCGCGGGGCCCGCGCGGGCCCCGCGGCGCGCGTGAGGTATTGGGATGAAGGATGTCCGGCAGCGTCTGCGGCAATATGGCCTGCGGCCGCGCAAGGGTTTGGGACAGCACTTTCTGGCCAGCCCCGGGGTGCTGGACAAAATCGCGGCCGCGGCCGACCTGACGCCCGACGACACGGTCTTGGAGATCGGCCCCGGCCTGGGCGACTTGACCACCCGCCTGGCGACCCGCGCCGGTCGGGTGGTGGCCGTGGAGTTGGACCCCCGCTTGCAAGGCCCGTTGCAGGCCGTGACCCGCGCCCATCCCCATGTGGAAGTGGTCTTCGGCGACATCCTGGAGCAGGACCCCGCCGCGCTGGTGGGCGGGCGGCCGTATGTGGTGGTGGCCAATCTGCCCTACTACATCACCGCCGCGGTGGTGCGGCATTTGCTGGCCGGCCCGCACCGGCCGCAGCGTATGGTGCTGCTGGTGCAGCGCGAGGTCGCGGAGCGCATGACCGCGCAGCCGCCCCGCATGAGCCTGCTGACGCTGCAGACCCAACTGCACGGCGAGCCGCGGCTGCTGTTTCGCGTGCCTGCGGGCGCGTTCGTGCCCCGGCCCAAGGTCGAATCCGCGGTGGTGCGCATTGACGCGCGGCCCGAGCCGCGCATCCCGCCGGAGCAGGAGGCCCTTTTCTGGCGCGTGGCGCGGGCCGCGTTCGCGCAGAAGCGCAAGCAGTTGCGCAACACCCTGGCCGCGGGGCTGGGCCTGGACAAGACCGCGGTCGAAGATTGGCTGCGGGCCGCGGGGGTGGATCCGACCCGGCGGGCCGAGACCCTGACCTGGGACGAATGGGCGCGCTTGCTGGCCCACGCGCCCGCCGCGTTGACCCAGGCGTAAAGGCCCTGGCTCATGGCCGCTTCTGCGCCGACCCTCTATTCGGCCGAACTGTTCTACTTTTGGGATACGCCCGACTTCCCTTTTCGGCGGGCTGTAGAGGTGACCGCGGCCACGGTGGCGCGGTGGAGCACGCACTATCACGCCGCTTTGCTCGCGCCGCGGGCCGACTACCCCGGCCCGCGACGACGCCACGGCCCCCTGCCCGCCAGCCCGGACGCCCGCGCGGCTTTCGTGGCCGACCTGGTGCGTTGGCTGTTCCAATCTTCCTCGGTGGACGATGTGTTCGCCCTGATATTGCACACCCAGCCCGTGCCCGACCCCTCTGCGGCCGCGGGTGCCAAGTTCGCGCACTACGACGACACTTGCTGCTGGACCCTTTCGCTCACTCCCGACGAGTTCGCCCGCTTGCAAGACGCCTGGCGGGCGCATGGCCTGCCCGCCGACCTGTTCTACCCCGCCGATGCCGAGATCTGCGTGCCCTATCCGGGTACGCGTTGGTGGGCCCGGCTGCTGCGTCTTTTCAAGGTCCAGAAGTGTTTCACGCCCAAACAGTGGGAGCATGCCCGCCCCGCGGCCGAAGATGATGATTCCAGGTGAGAACTTGACATATTCGCGGCATTGTTGTAAGATGGCCGCGCCGGGCCGCGGGCCCGGTAGAACGCCTTTCAGGCTGCCCCACGGGGGATAGCCAATCCACACCAAGGAGGTGGATCATGCAATTGAACGCTCCCCAAAAACTCACCTGGTGGATCGCGGTGATCTTGGGCGTGCTCGGCATCCTCGCCCATTTCGTGGCTCTGCCGGTGCTGTCGGGTTTGTCCTTCTGGCTGGTGACTTTGGCCTTTTTGTTGCTCGCTTTGGCGACCTACTACAAGGGCCTGTAGCCGCGGACCAGCGGCGTGGGCGCGCTGCGGCCGTGCGCCTCGGCATTCCGGTGAGCCGTCCACGCCGTCATCTCCCCTGAAATCCGGCCCCTAAATCTGCCTATTGCGCGGATTTGGGGGCTTTTCGTTTTCTGCTTCCTTCCGTTTGGCGTGGATTTTTGCTACAATGAAAGCACCTCGGGCCCGGCCCAAGGTTGATGTCCCCTTTGTCTCAAGCCCCTTGGTAGGAGGTTGTGCCATGCCCGTCTATGATTACCAGTTGTTGCTCAAGCGCCTGTTGGAGCACGGCGTGGAGTGGTATCCCGACCAGAAGATCGTCTATCGGGATCAGATGGAGTACACCTACGCGGACATGTATCGGCGGGTGTTGCGCCTGGCCGCCGCGCTGCAGGCTCTGGGGTTGAAGCCCGGCACCAAGGTGGGCGTCATCGAGTGGGATAGCCATCGCTACCTGGAGATGTATTTCGGCATCCCCGGCGCGGGGTATGTGCTGCACACCATCAACCCGCGTCTGGCTCCGGCCGACATCGGCTACACCGTGCTGCACGCGGAAGACGAGGTGCTCATCTTCCACGAAGATTTCCTGCCCCTGGTCGAGCGCCTGGCCCCGCATTTGACCACGGTGCGCCACTACATCATCATGACCGACAAGGGCGAGGTCCCCGACCATCCCCTGGCCCGGATGGAGTACGAGTCCTGGATTCACAGCGTGCAGCCGCTGGCCGAACTGCCTGATTTCCCCGAGACCACCCAGGCCACCATGGCCTACACCACGGGCACCACGGGCAAGCCCAAGGGCGTGTACTTCAACCATCGTCAGTTGGTGTTGCACTCCCTGGCCGGCGCGGCCGCGCTGTTCGGCTTTAGCGACTTTCCGGTGAACAAGTACACCGTGTACAT
Organism: Chloroflexota bacterium; assembly: GCA_013153375.1. Classification (GTDB taxonomy): domain Bacteria; phylum Chloroflexota; class Anaerolineae; order Anaerolineales; family DRMV01; genus JAADEN01. The sequence continues at coordinate 10,067 of JAADEN010000193.1, forward strand.
GCCCTTGACGCCCCTGTTCCATGTCCACGCCTGGGGGGTGCCGTATGTGATGACCATGCTGGGCGTCAAGCAGGTGTATCCGGGCCGCTACGAGCCGGCCATGCTGCTCAAACTCATCGTCGGCCACAAGGTGACCTTCAGCCACTGCGTGCCCACCATCTTGCAGATGATCGTGGGCGCGGACGCGGTCCAGGGCCTGGATCTGAGCCATTGGACCGTGGTCATCGGCGGCGCGCGGCTCACCCGCGGCCTGGCCGAGCGCGCCCGGGCGTTGGGCATCAATGTGTACGCGGGCTATGGCATGTCCGAGACCGCGCCCATCCTGACCCTGGCCTTCCTCAAGCCTTACATGGCCGATTGGGACGAGGACCGCAAACTGGACTACCTCATCAAGACCGGCGTCCCCATCCCCCTGGTCAAACTGCGGGTGGTCAACGAAAAGGGCGAGGATGTGGCCCGGGACGGCCAGGAGAAGGGCGAGATCGTGGTGCGCACGCCCTGGCTCACGCCCGGATACTACAAGGATCCCGAGAAGTCGGAGCAGTTGTGGCGCGACGGCTGGCTGCACACGGGCGATGTGGCCGTGATGGACGAGCACGGCTATGTACAGATCGTGGACCGGCTCAAGGATGTCATCAAGAGCGGCGGCGAGTGGATTTCGTCCCTGGAGTTGGAGAACCTGCTCAGTTTGCATCCCAAGGTGGAGGAGGCCGCGGTCATCGGCGTGCCCGATCCCAAGTGGGACGAGCGGCCCCTGGCCATCGTGGTGCCGCGGCCCGGGGCGGAACTGACCGCGGAAGAACTCAAGGAGCACCTGGCCAAATATGTGGCCGAGGGCGTCATCACCAGTTGGGCCATCCCCGACAGGTTCGTGTTCGTCGAAAGCCTGCCCAAGACCAGCGTGGGCAAGATCGACAAGAAAGTGCTGCGGGCCCAGTACGCCCAAAGCGCGTAAACCGCGCTTTGGCTCGGCCCCGGCGCTTGGCCTTGCTGCAGGGGCGACCCCGTCGGGTCGCCCCTCTACTTCTCGCCAGGGGCGCGGGTAGCAGGCAGATGTTGTAGAAGCGTTGTCGTGTTTCGCGTCCAGCCTACAAAACCCCACCCCGCGGCCTCGCTGTGCTCGGCCGCGCCCCTCCCCTCGTAGGGGAGGGGCCTTCAAGATGGACCTACGCCTCTCGCAGGGCCCATCCTGGCCCCCTTCCCGCCCCTATGAGGGGGG
>JAADEN010000158.1 GCA_013153375.1 Chloroflexota bacterium
CCTGAGCCTTGTGCGCGAGATTTTCGGTCTGGAGGCCCGGGTTCAGGTTTCTTCCTACGGCCAGTGGATGAACATCGATGTGTACAGCCGGGTGGTCGCGGCCTGGTTCCACACCCATTTCGGTCGTGGCGCGACCGGTAAGTCGCTGCCGACCTGGCTGTTGTACGCCGAAGACGACATCCAGGCTGCCTTTCTGGTCGGCGTGCTGCGCGGGGATGGCATGTACTTCGAACGGCGCTACCCCGTGGGCGGCAAACAGCGCGAAAAAGTGTTCCGCAAATTCAACATCACGCTGGCCAACCCGAGCCTGGTGCATCAGTTGTGGCAGATCATGCTGCGCCTTGGCTACGATGCCAACTTCCGACCGGTCGATACGCGTTATGTCACCCCCCACGCGTCGAAAGCGGCTCAGGTGAACCTGCCGCCTTTGTCGTCGCGAGATTTGATTCAAGCGGCCTTTGGCATTCCTTTGCCCGCGCCGGATCAGCGCTATGTGCGGCGGCACATCCGCCGGGACGACGAGGGGAGCGTCTTCTTTAAAGTCGCGGCCATTGAAGTCGTGCCTTTCGATGGCGTGGTGTACAACCTGGAGGTGGCGGAAGATCACACCTATGTGACCGAAGGCGTGGTGGTGCACAACTGCTTCGTGCTCCCTATCTCCGACGACATGGGCCGTAAGGAGTCGGGCATCTTCATGACCCTGCGCAACGCGGCCCTCATCCAGCAGACGGGCGGCGGCAACGGCTTCTCCTTCTCCCGGCTGCGGCCGCGCAACACCATCGTCAAATCCTCCGCGGGCAAGGCCACCGGGCCGGTGGGCTTCCTGCGGGTGTACGACAAGGCCTTCGGGGAGATTGCCCAGGGCGGAACGAGACGCGGCGCCAACATGGCGGTTTTGCGCGTGGATCATCCCGATATCGAGGATTTCATCACCTGCAAAACCGACGAAAATGCCATCACCAACTTCAACATTTCCGTGGCCGTGACCGATGCGTTCATGCGCGCGGTAGAGAACGACGAGGAATGGGAGTTGGTCTTCCCCGATGTGCTCGCGCCCGAATACGAGACCTTCGACGGCACCCTGGAGGACGCCCGAGAGCAGGGCGTGCCCATCAAGGCGTACCGCAAAGTGCGGGCCCGGGATCTGTTCGACAAGATCGTGCGCCAGGCCCACCACAACGGCGAGCCGGGTCTGCTCTTCCTCGACGCGGCCAACCGCGACAACCCGGTGCCGCATCAGTACCGCCTGGAGGCCACAAACCCCTGCTTCGTGGGCGATACCCGCATCGCCACCGCGGAAGGGCTCATCCCCATTCGAGAGATGGCCGAGTCGGGGCGGCTGTACACCATCGTCACCGACAACCGCGCGCCCCTGGGCGGCGTGGGCCAGGCAGGCGCGCAGCGGGGCACGCGACTGCGCCCGCAGGTGCGGGCCTTCAAGACCCGCGCGGACGAACCCGTGTATCGCCTGCGCACGCGGCAGGGGTATTCGGTGGTCGCCACCGCGGACCATCCCTTCCTGACGCCGGATCGCGGCTATGTCGAACTGCAAGACCTGCGCCCCGGGGATCGCATTCTGCTCCAGTCGGGCGAGGGCGCATGGTCCGAGGACGACGCCCTGCCCCAGGTGGAAACGGTCACCGCGGCCATGGCCGAGATGGCCCTGGCGGGCGATTGGGCTGGCGGCCAACGGGTACAACGCCGGGACTTCGCGGCCCAATACGCGAACCTGCCTCGCCGCTGGTCCCGAGAACTGGGCCTGGTGCTGGGCGTGCTCATCGGCGACGGCTGGCTGAGCCCCAGCAGCCACGCGATGGTGGGCTTCACTTTCAGCAGCCCCGCATTACAAGAGGAAGTTCACGCGGCCCTGCGGGAATGGTTCGGTGAAGGCCACCTCGCGGACCGGGGTTCGCACATCCAGTTGACCTACGGGCGGATGCCTTACGAGTTCTTCACCGCCTTGGGCGTCCAGCCGGTACGCTCGCCCGAAAAGCGGGTGCCCGAGGCCTTGTGGCGCGCGCCGCGGGCCGCGGTGGTGGGTTTCTTGCAGGGCCTGTTCAGCGCGGACGGCTCGGTGCAGGTGAACCCGGCCAAGCGGGATGCGACCGTGCGCCTGGCCAGTTCGTCGCCGGCCCTGCTGGAAGATGTCCAACTGTTGCTGCTGAACTTCGGCATCGTCTCCCGGCTGGCCAAACGCCGCGCCGCGGGGTCCACCCTGCTCCCCGATGGCCGCGGCGGGATGAAGGCCTACGCCACGGCCGCGCAATACGAACTCATCATCGGCCGGGAGAACCGGGACCGCTTCGCGCGGCTCATCGGCTTCGCGGACCCTGAGAAGCAGGCCCGCCTGGAGGCGTTCATCCAAAGCCAGGTGCGCGGGCCCTATCGGGAGCCCTTCGAGGACACCATCGTGGCCATCGAACCCGCGGGCCGGGCCGATGTGTACGACCTGGAAGAACCCGAGACCCACAGCCTGATCGCCAACGGCCTGGTCTGCCACAACTGCGGCGAGCAGTGGTTAGGGCCGTACGAGAACTGCTGCCTGGGCTCCATCAACCTGGCCCAGCACGCCACCCCCGAGGGCGGCGTGGACTGGGAGAAACTGCGCCGCACGGTGGCGCGCGCGGTGCGCTTCCTGGACGATGTGGTGCAGGCCAACGCGTATGTGCCCGCGGTGCCGCAACTCAAAGAGGCCGCGCACCGCAACCGGCGCATCGGCCTGGGCATCAAGGGCCTGGCCGACCTGATGTACCGCAATCGGGTGCGCTACGGTTCGCCCGAGGCCCAGGACTTCGCCGCGCAGATCATGGAGTTCATCCGCTACCACGCGATGCGCACCAGCATCGAACTGGCTCGCGAGCGAGGCCCGTTCCCGGGCATCCAGGGCAGCATCTACGACCCCGAAAATCTCAAGTGGAAGCCTCCGACCTGGCCGGACTGGCTGGGGGGCGGCCCGCGTTTGGATCTCAAGCGGCCCAAGTTGAACTGGAAGGCCCTGGTGCGCGACCTGAAGAAGCACGGCATCCGCAACGCCGCGCAGATGACCGTAGCGCCAACGGGCACCATCTCCACCGTCTCCGGCGTCGAGGGCTACGGCTGCGAGCCGGTGTTCGCGCTGGCCTACTATCGCTATGTCAACGACGAGGACGGCCAGCGCATCCGCCTGCGCTATGTCAGCCCCCTGTTCATGCAGGCGCTGGACGAAACCGACCTGGACGCGGAGACGAAAGAGGCCGTCATTCAGCATGTGCTGGAGTACGGCACCATCCAGAACTATCCCGGCGACTTACCCGACTGGCTACGCAACACCTTCGTGGTCGCGCAGGATGTGGCCGCGGAGGAGCATGTGCGCATGCAGGCCGCGCTGCAAGTGTTCGTTGATAACGCGATTTCCAAGTGCGTGGTGGGAGACACCCTGGTGCTGACCGCACAGGGGCTGGCCCCCATCGCTTCCTTGGGCGACTTGCGGTTGCCGGACCAATTCGCGCCCCTGGGGCGCGATATCGTCAGCCCCGCGGGCGTGGAGCCGGCCTCGGAGTTCTACTACGGCGGCTGGCGCGAAACCCGCAAGGTGGCCTTGCGCTACGGCTTCCAGATCGAGGGCACGCCCAACCACCGCGTGCATGTGCTGGACGCCGCGGGCCAGGTGGTCTTCCGGCGGCTCGACGAACTCAAACCGGGGGATATGGTGGTGCTCTACGCGGGCCAGCGGCGCTTCGGCCCCGCGGGCGGGTCGTTGCCGCGCTTCAGCGGCGTCTTCCGCACCAACAGCCGCCGCATCCGCTTCCCCGAGCGCATGAGCGAAGATCTGGCCTTCCTGCTGGGGGCCATCGTCGCCGAAGGGGCCATCACCATCAACGGCGTCAACATCAGCAACACGGACCGCGCGCTGTTGGAGCGTCTGCAAGGCCTGGCGCAGCAATTCTTCGGCATACCGGGGTACATTGCCCGCGACAAGCGCAATCAGGTGCTCTATCTGCAACTCAATTCCCGCGCGCTGCGCCACTGGCTGGTGGCCGATCTGGGCATCGAACCGGGCGCGGCCAACAAGGCCATCCCCGCGGCGATTCTGCAGGCCGCAGAGGATGAACTCGCAGCCTTCTTGCGCGGCCTGTTCCTGGACGCGTACATGACCCAAGACGGTCGCACTTTCGGCATCACCCTGGCCAGCGAGCGGCTGATCCGTCAGTTGCAGGTGCTGCTGCTCAACGGCGGTGTTGTCGCCACCGTGCGCCAGACCGCGGAGCGGGCCTGGAACCTCACGGTGCAGGGCCAGGAACTGGAGAACCTGGCCGCGTGGCTGGGCTTCGTGGAGTCCTGGAAGAACGAGCGCCTGGCCCGTCGCAACCAGGGACGGCTGCGCTTGCCGCGCAACTACAGTCGCCTGCTGCCCGAGGCCGTCACCCGCGCGCTGCGGGAGATGATGCAGCAGCCGGAAATTTCGCTGCGCCGCGGTTTCGCGGTGGACACCGCTGCGGGGCGTCAGGCCTATCAGCGGGCGCGGGTGAATTTGCGCGCCGGCCACCGCCTGACGCGGCGCGACGCGCGTCAGATTTACGAGACCTTACGCCGCCAGGGCGCGCGGCATCCCTTCGCCGACGCCTTCTTCGCGCAGGACCACGACGGCAAGTTGTATGTGCCCGTCGAGCGGGTGGAGGTGAGCTTCGCCGAGGTCTTCGACATCAGCGTGCCCGGCTCGCACACTTTCGTCGCCAACGGCCTGGGGAATCACAACACCATCAACTTCCCCGCGACGGCCACCCCCGACGATGTGGCCGAGGCTTTCATGCTGGCCTGGAAGTTGGGCGTCAAGGGCCTGACCGTGTATGTCACCGGCTCCCGCGAGACGGTGGTGCTGGAGACCAAGGCCACGGCGAAAGAGAAGGGCAAAGCGGTCGAAGGCGAGAGCCCGTCCACCCCTGTGGCCGCCTCGGCGTCCGAGGAGCGCGCGCCCGCGGCCACGGCCCCGGCCCCACGCGGAGCCTTATCCCCCACCATGGAGGAGGAAACCGTGACCCAACCTCAGTTGTGGCCCGAGTTCAAGAAACCCCGGCCCGAAGTGCTCAAAGGGTTCACCTTTCAGGTCAACACGCCCTTAGGCAAGGCCTTCGTGACCATCAACGAGAACGGCGGCGATCAGCCCTTCGAGGTGTTCATCAACACAGCCAAGGCCGGCAGTGAGACCGCGGCCATTTCCGAGGCCATCGGGCGGCTCATCTCGTACATCTTGCGGCTGAGTTCGCCCGTCAACCCCATCGAGCGGCTGGAGGAGGTCATCCGCCAACTGCGGGGCATCGGCGGCGATCGGCCCCTGGGCTTCGGCCCGTATCGCATCCGCTCGCTGCCCGACGGCGTGGGCTACGCGTTGGAGAAGTACCTGCTGAGTTATCGCGAGCGCATGGGGCTGACCTCCGACGACGGCGGCTCGGCCGCGGCCGCCGTGAGCGTGGCCTCGCAACTGCCCTTGTTGCAGGGCGCTCCTGAGCCCAACGGCGACGCGCCCCAGGCCGCGCAGGACATGACCAAAGTGTTCGTCGAGGGCGCGCAACTGTGCCCCGAGTGCGGCCAGGCCACCTTGGTGCTGGAGGAAGGCTGCGCCAAGTGCTACTCATGCGGTTACAGCGAGTGCTGAAGCACCTCTCGAAGCGGGGGCGTAGCCGGGGCTACGCCCCCGGCGCTTTTGGAAGCCTCGCGCGGCTACCGTTGCCACCCCTGCGCCCCCGTGATAGAATAGACAGCGACGGCCCTTGTCATGAGGAGGCGCTATGGGCGAAATGATCGAGGTCACCATTGATAGCATCCGGGTGAGCCTGGTTTCGCCGCAGCGGGTGGTTTTGCTGCGCGAACTACGAGGCCAGCGCTTGTTGCCCATCTGGATCGGCCCTTATGAGGCCGAGGCCATCCAGTACGCGCTGCACGAAGTCGAAGTCGCGCGCCCCCTGACCCACGACTTGCTGAAGAATGTGTTCCACGCCCTGGGCGCGCGGGTGCTGCGCGTGGAGGTCGTCAAACTGCAGGACAATGTGTTCTACGGCAACATCGTGGCCGAGGTGGGCGGGCGCGTGGTGAACATCGACGCCCGGCCCTCGGACGCCCTGGCGCTGGCCGTGCGCACCCATGTCCCCATTTTGGTGGCCAAAGAGGTCATGGACGCCGCGGGCATCGTGCCCGAAGAAGACTTGCAACGCCAAGACGAGGGCCGCGAGGAGACGACTCGCGGGGCGAGTCCGGCTCCCCGGGGGAGCGCCGCGTCGGCCCCGCCCGAGGAGAGCGCCGAGCCCACCGCGGCGGCCGGCGGCGAAGCGCCCCCTGAAGAGCGGCTCTCCATTTTCGAGGACTTCCTGGAGCAACTGGAAGGCGGCGACAGCCCCGCGACGGAAGAGGACGACGAGCCCGACGAATAGGCCCCCGTCCACGGCCGCGGCCGCAGAGGGGCTCCGAGCGTCGTGCGTCCCTCCGTTCATCCTGTGGGAAAGGTTCCATGCCGGAGATGCCTCCTCCCCCTGAAGAGCCCCGTGAGGCGCTGCCTTTGTCCGACGAAGGCGGAACCGATGTCGAGGCCGAGGCTTTGGACTTCGCGCCGCCCACGCCGCGCGCCGCGGCCGCGCTGGCCGCCCCGCCCGCGAGTCAGCCGCTCTCGGATGTTCAGGCCGAACGCGCCTTGTTGGGCGCGTTGTTGCTGAACCCTGAAATGTACTACGAAGTCGCGGACCGCGTTTCGGCGCGCGACTTTACCTTTACGCCCCATCGCCACATCTGGGAGGCGATGGCCTACCTCATCCAGCAGAACCAATCGGTGGATGTGGCCGTGCTGGCGGCCGAACTGCGGCGCCGCGAAGTGCTCGACGAGGTCGGCGGCCCCGCCTACCTGAGCGAACTCCTGACCGCGGTGGACCGCTCCCTCAGCGCGCCGCACTATGCCCGCCTGGTGGCCGACTACAGCCTCCGCCGTCAACTCCAGGCCGCGGCCCAAGAGATCGTCCGCCTGGTGCACCGCACCGATCTGGAAGGCGACGACATCTTGCGCGAGGCCGAGCAGATGCTCTTTCGCATCGGCACCGAGCGCTATCGCCGCGAAGTGCGCGAGATCGAGCAGGTGCTCGAAGACCTGCGAAAACACCTGGAGCGGCTCAAGGACCTGGAGGGCGTGGCGGGCATCCCCACGGGGTTCCAGCGCCTGGATCACATGCTCAAGGGCCTGCAGCCCTCGGACCTCATCATCGTGGCCGGGCGGCCGGGCATGGGCAAGACCGCGTTCCTGGTGTCCATCGCGCTCAACGCGGCGCGGAACGGCAAACGGGTGGCCATTTTCTCCCTGGAGATGTCCAACGAGCAGGTGGCCCAACGCATGCTCTCGCAAGAGACGGGCTTCGGCGCGGAAATGTTCCGGGACCCCCGCCGGCTGCGCGACGACCAGTGGGCCCGCCTGGAGGAAGCCATCCAGCGGCTGGGCCGTCTGCCGATTTTTCTGGACGACACCCCGGCGCTCACGCCGCAGCAATTGCGGGTCAAGTGCCTGCGCCTGAACCAGCACCACGGCCTGGATCTGGTGTTGGTGGACTACCTGCAGTTGATGAGCGGCGGCCGCCGTTCGGAAAATCGGGTGCAGGAAGTGTCGTTCATTTCCCGTTCGCTCAAATATCTGGCCCGCGATTTGAACATCCCCGTGGTGGCCGCGGCCCAACTCTCGCGCGCGGTGGAACAACGGGCCGATCGCCGCCCCATGCTCTCGGATCTGCGCGAAAGCGGCGCGCTGGAGCAGGACGCGGATGTGGTCATGTTCCTGTATCGCGAATCCTATTACGAGCAAGACGACGGCAAGGACGGCGACGGCAGCCGCCGCCTGCGGCACGAGCCCGAGCCCGTGGACCTGCATGTGGCCAAGCATCGCAACGGCCCCACGGGGCACATCCAACTGATTTTCGAGCCCTGGCGGGCTGCGTTCCGCGAGGCGCGCGAGGCCAAGGCCGCGGTGGTCTTGGATCTGGAGCGCATGGAGCCCCTCTCGTCCGTAGCGCCGCCGCCTTCGCCGCGCGGTCTGGTGGACGACGACCTGCCCGAAGTGTAAGGATGCGCCGTGACCACGACCTCCTTTGACGGTTTTTCCAACGAACCCGTGCGCTGGGTGCCCCTACCCGCGCCCTTGTTCCGCGCGGTCATTCCTCACATTGAGGATGTGGAAGAACTGCGGGCCGTGCTGTATGTGTTCTGGCGCTTCGCGTTCTCCGAAGCCCCGGTGCACTATTTGACCGACGCGGACGCCGCGGCCGACGAGGCCTACTGGGGCCACCTGGGGCCTACCGCGGCGCAGCGCCGCCCGCGCGTGCGCGCCGCGCTGGACGCCGCGGTGCAGCGGGGCGTCCTGCTGGCCGTGGACGACGCGGACCCCGCGGGCCCGCGGTACTATTTCCTCAACAGCCCCAAAGGGCGGGCCGCGGCCGAGGCCCTGCGCAGCGGCCGCTGGCACCCCCAGAGGGACGAACTGCCGCCTCCCGAAGCCCTGACCACGCCCAACATCTTTCGCCTCTACGAAGAGAACTTCGGACCCTTGACGCCACTCATCGCCGATCGTCTGCGGGACGCGCTCCAACGCTACCCCGAACCGTGGATCGTCGAGGCCATGAGCCTGGCCGTGGAGCGCAACGCCCGCCATTGGCGCTATGTGGAGGCCATCCTGGAACGCTGGACCACCGAGGGACGCGATGACCGACGCTCTGAAAGACATTCTGCGACGCCTGAGGCCAAGTACAAGCGGGACCCCTACGCCCGCTTCTACGAATGAGCCTCCGCCCGACGATGCCGACCAGGTATGCCCCATTTGCGGCGGCCTGGGCTATGTGTATCGGGCCGTGCCCGTGGATCATCCCGACTACGGGCGGCTCTTCCCTTGCCAGTGCCAGGCCGAGCGTCGCCGCGCCGCGTTGCGCCGCCGCCTGCACGCCTGGAGCCGCCTGCGCAATCTGTCGCGCTTCACCTTCGAGACTTTCGAGCCCCAGGGCCGCCCCCACACGCCGCCGCATCAGGCCGCCTCGCTGCGTTTGGCCTACGAGGCTGCCCGCGCGTTCGCGGCCGAACCCAAGGGCTGGCTGCTGCTGACCGGCCCCTACGGCTGCGGCAAGACCCACCTGGCCGCAGCCATCGCCAACGAAGCCGTCGAGCGCGGCATCCCGACCCTGTTCTGGACCGTGCCGGATCTGTTGGACGAACTCCGCACGGGCTACGGACATGGCGAATTCGAAACCCGCTTTCAGGCCACCCGCGAGGTGGATCTGCTGGTGCTGGACGACCTGGGCACCCAGGCCGCGACCGAATGGGCGCGCGAAAAACTGTTCCAACTGCTCAACTACCGCTATCTGAACGAACTGCCCACCGTCATCACCACCAACCTGGCCTTGGAGGACCTGGATCCCCGGCTGATGTCGCGGCTGGGCGACTCGCGGCTGGTGCGCCGGGTGAGCATCGACGCGCCCGATTATCGGCGGCCCATGGCCGTGGGCTCCCGCGAGGCCATGTCGCTGCTGCCCATGCTCAGCGATCGCACCTTCGAGACCTTCCAAACCCGCCATGTCAAAAGCCGGCAGGCGCGCAACCAATTGCGCAAGGCCCTGCGCATCGCCCAGGAATACGCCCGCCATCCCCAGGGCTGGCTGGTGTTCTTGGGGCCGTCGGGCACGGGCAAAACCCATCTGGCCGCGGCCATCGCGCACGAGCGCCAGCGGATGGGCGACAACCCGCTGCTGGTCTTCATGCCCGACCTGCTCGACCACCTGCGGGCCACTTTCCGGCCCGACAGCCCGGTGACCTACGATCAGAAATTCGAGATGCTGCGGGCGACGCCCTTGCTCATCCTGGACGATGTCGGGCGGCAGGCCACCTCGCCTTGGGCCCGCGAGAAGTTGTACCAGTTGCTCAACTACCGCTATGTGGCCCGCAAACCCACCATCATCACCACCACCCTCACCCTGGCCGAATTCGAGCCCTGGCTGCGCACCCGTCTGCTGGACCGCCGCCTGAGCCGGGTGGTGTCCCTGGCCGAGGTGCCCTCGTTCATCACCGGCGATGTGGGCGAGACGGCCCCTTGAAGCGTGGCCCCGACCGCGCTGGACGCAACCCTGACGCGCCGCGGGTGCGCCCCGGCGAGGCCGTCCGCCCTCGAGGCCCGGTCCCCGAGTTGCCGATCTCGCCGCAGAGCCCGCGGCGCCGCGCCCGGAGCCCATCCCCCTGAAACCGTGGGGGTATCATCGAGGAGTTGGCATGACCGCAGAACCCACGCTGACCGATCTGGAAATTCTGGCCCGCCAGGCCGGGGCCATGCTCATCGTGGGCTTCGGCCAGCGGCACCAGGTGCGCCGCAAAGGCACTTACATTGACCTGGTCACCGAGGTGGACACCGCGACCGAGGCGTTTTTGATCGCCCAAATTCGCAGCCGCTTTCCCGACCATCATCTGGTGGCCGAGGAGACGGGCGTGCATCCCGGCACGGCCGCGGGGCCCCGCTGGTACATTGACCCTCTGGACGGCACGGTGAACTACGCGCACGGGATGCCGTACTTCTCCGTCTCTTTGGCCTACGCGGACGCGTCTGGCCTGCGTTACGCCGCGGTGTACGACCCCTGGCGGGACGAATGCTTTTGCGCCGCCCGCGGCCAGGGCGCCTGGCTCAACGGGCGTCGCCTGACCGTCAGCCGCCGCGAAAACCTGGCCGACAGCCTGCTGATCACCGGTTTTCCCTACGACCGCTGGACCAACCCCGACAACAATGTGAACCACTTCACGCACTTCCTGCTGCGCTCCAGCGGCGTGCTGCGCCTGGGCTCGGCCGCGCTGGATCTGGCGTATGTGGCCGCGGGCCGGGCCGACGGCTTCTGGGAGTTGCGCCTCAAGCCCTGGGATGTGGCCGCGGGCGCGCTGCTGGTGCGCGAGGCCGGCGGGGTGGTGACGGACCCCACAGGCGCGGCCCTGAACCTGGACCAAACGGCCATCTCGGTGGTGGCGGCCAACCCCGAGTTGCACGCCGCCATGCTGGAAGTGCTGGCCCTCTCGGCCCGCTCCCAACCTCAACCCCGGGAGGAGTCGCATGGACGGTAAACCGCGCCCCCGCGGGCCGCGCTTCGGCCCGCAAAGCGCGCTGATTTTGGCGTTGCTGCTCGCGCTTGTGGCGGCCTGTGTTCCGGCCGAGGCCACGCCGCCGCCCACGCCGCGGGAACCCACGCTCACGGCCACGGCCACCGCGACCGCGGCGCCGCCCACCCGTACGCC
>JAADEN010000175.1 GCA_013153375.1 Chloroflexota bacterium
CGCGGCGGGGGCCAGCCGCTCCACCTCGGCCAGCACCAGGCGGGTGCTGGGGTGCATCCCCGTGCCGAAGGCCATGCCCGGCTCGATGAAGATGGCCGTCCGCTCGGGGTGCGGGTTGGTGAGCCAGGCCGGCACGATGACCAGCCGCTGCCCAATGGGGATGGGCGAGTAGGCCCGCTTCCAGGCTTCGGCCCAGTCCTGCTCCTCCAGCAGCCGGAACCGCGCCGCAGGCAGCGGGCGCACCTGGCCCAAATGCCACAGGGCCTCCTCGATGCGCCGCCGCACCGCCTCCCAGGCTTCCCGCCGGGCCGGGATGTAGGCCCGCACGGTCACCGGGCCCAGGTCCACGATGTGATTGCGGGCGTCCACCTGGGGCGTGGCGTACTCCAGGGCCACGGGCTGGGGCGTGAAGCGGGCCAACACCTCGGTGACGGGATCCACCAGTTCGGGGTCGTCTAAGGTGAGGGCGACTTCGACCCAGACTTCGGACATGTCTTCACCTCAGGGACGAGAGCAAAGTCTCCAAGATGCGCCGACTGGCGTCGGGCCGCCCCAAACGCTGGGCGTTGCGCTGCAAGGTGCTCCGCAAAGCCCGATTTGCGGCCAGATGTTGCACCTGCTCCAGGGCCTGTTCGGGCGTGTAGGCCGGCAGCGCGGCCCGGTGCCGGGCCAGAAACTCCTCGTTGGCCCGTTCCTGACCTACGCCGGGGCGGAGCAAGAGAAGGGGCGTCCCGGTAGCCAGGGCTTCGGCAACGCTGAGTCCGCCGGGTTTGGTCAAGACCACATGATGATCGGCAAGCAGTTGGGCCATATTTTCGACGAAGCCCAAAATGCGAATGGACGGATGGGAAAAGGCTTCGCTCAGGCGTTGGCGCAGCCCTTCGTTGCGGCCGGTGACCACGGTGACGGTGATCTCGAGAGAAGGCATTTGGAGGACTTGGCGGATGAGGGCCAAAATCTGCCGCTCCAAAGGGCGATAGCCTCCCAAGCCCTGGCCGCCCGCCAGCACCAACACCCGCAACGGCTCGTCGTGCGAGGTGGAGGAGGGCTGGTGAATCTCCATGAAGTCCGGCCGCAGAGGGATGCCAGTGGCAAAAACCCGCTCCGCGGGGAAACCCCGATAGATGAAGGTGTTGCGAATTTCCTCGTGGGCCACAAAATAGGCCGACACTCCCCGATGCGGCCAGAAGGGATGTGCGCCAAAGTCGGTCACCACCCCGTAAACCGGAATATGAGGCGCCACCTCCACGGCCAGGGCGCAGGGCAACGCGTGGGTAGCGATGATGGCCGCGGGCTGTTGCTCCTCCAAAGCGGACGCCATGATCTTCCGAAGCAGGCGCAATTCCAACATCCGCTTGTACAGCCCCGGCGGGATGCCGTTCCGCCAAAAGGCATCATACAAGGCGGGGAAAATTTGACGCGACCACAGATTGAGGTACTCCAATACTGGCGGCAAGAATGAAAGGTTGTCGGAGAAGGGATCCAGCGCGCGCAGGTCGTAAACCGCGTATTGGGCGGCGAAGAAGCGCCGAAAGGTCGCTGCCAAGGCCTCGGCCGCGATTCTATGTCCCGAGCCGATGGAGAGATAGACGGCCCACAGAATCTGCGGTGCGGAAGGGGGTGAAGAAGGGGCGGAACTCATGGAACCTTGCCGAGGCTATGTGTGCCGTTGGAACCAACGCTGGAGGCGCTTCCAGGGCGAAGTGGACATGGCCGTGCGCTCGCGGTGCAGGCGCTGGTAGTGCTCCAGCAGCAGCCCCGCGGTGTGCCGCACATCGTACTGCCGCGCGGCCTGGCGGGCTGCCTGGCCGAAGCGGGCGCGCGTCTCGGGCTCGCTGATCAAACGCCCCACCGCGCTGGCGTAGGCCGCGACATCCTGCTCCACCAGCAGGCCGGTGACCTCGTGCTGCACCACCTCGCCCACGCCGGGTGAGCGCACCCCCACCACGGGCAGGCCCGCGGCCATGGCCTCGATGACCGACAGCGGATGCACTTCGGTGACCGACGCGGTGACGAACACATCGGCCAGCCGCAAATAGCGGGGGACTTCATCGTACGGCACCAGGCCCGTGAAACGCACGGCCTGCTCCAGGCCCATCAGCCGGGCCCGCTCTTCCAGGTTCTCCCGCTCGGGGCCGTCGCCCACGATGAGCAGCCGCGCCTGCGGATACACCTCGTGCACCCCGCGGAACGCGCGCAGCAAGAAAGGCAAATTCTTCTCGGGCGCGACCCGGCCGACATAGATGAGTACCACATGGTCGGCCTCCAGCCCCAATTGGGCGCGCGGCCAGGGCTCGGGCAGCCGCTCGAAGCGCCGCAGGTCCACGCCGTTGGGCACCACCGCGATGGGCGCGTCCACGCCCAGGCGGCGCAGCATCTCCTGCACCCCGCGCGAGGGCGCGATGACCAGATCAATCTCCCGGCAAAAGCGCGGCAGGTAAGCCTTGAGCGCCACATCGCCCAGCGCGTCGGGCAGCAGGGGCAGATAGGCCCGCATGTACAGGTCGTAGCGGGTGTGATTGGTGAACACGATGGGCAGGCCCCACGGCTTGGCGTAGCGCAACGCCAGTTGGCCGCTGAGCAGGGGATGGTGCACATGCACCACATCCATGGTTTGCAACAACTGTCGGGCCCGGCGGGTGTACCGCAGATTGAGATACAGCCCTGTGCTGGCCACTCGCAGCGGCAAACCGGGCGAGCGGATGACCCGCTCGTCATCATCGGGTTGGGGTTCGCCAAAGGTGAAGACGAAAACTTCTTGGCCGTAGAGGGTTTCCAGCGCCCAGCGGGTGAGGTCAATGTGGTTGGTGACGCCGCTGATGTGCGGCTTGTACAAATCGGCCATCATGCCGATACGCATGGCAACTCCTTGCCCTCCGAGGGCTCGCGCGCCGCGGGCTTCAGCGGGCACAAATGGCCCGCGGCAACCTCATCATACCCGAAGCCGGGCCAAATGCAAAGGCCCCGTGGGAGGGGACACGGGGCCCATGAGAAGGGGCGAGGAGGGGGAGGGAAAGGCTCCCCGGGCAGGACTCGAACCTGCAACCTAGCGGTTAACAGCCGCCCGCTCTGCCGATTGAGCTACCGGGGAACGCCAGGGCAATTATACAGGCCCGTAAGGGGTGTGTCAAGCCGCGGCGACCGCCCCGCCCCGCGGCGCGCTCGGGGCCCTCCGAGCGAGAGTTTTGGTACAATGAGAGACGCTTCGTATTCGTTCTCGTCGGTTTAGCAGGTGGCTGCCCTATGCCCGTCTCCAATGGTTCCTCCTCTCAAGCGTCCGAGGGCAAAGGCCGGCGCGTGCCCAAAACCACTTACGAGCAGGCCAAGGAAGCCCTGCGCCAGGGCGACCTGACCGAAGCCCGGCGGCTGCTCATTCGCCTGCTCAAGCGCGATCCCCACAATGTGGAATACTGGCTTTTGCTTTCCGCGGCCACGCTGGATCCCAAAGAGCGGGAGGACAGCCTGCGGCAGGCCCTGAAGTTGGACCCCGACAACCCGACCGCGCGGCGGGGGCTGGCCTTCTTCGCCAACGAGGCCGACCTGGCTACCGAGCCGTTGACCGTGGACCTGCGCCGCGACTGGGAGCAGCGCTATCGCGCGCGCGAGCGCGTCGGGGGCGGCCTCCTGCCGCGCGCCTCGTTGTGGGCCTTGGCCGGCCTCGCCACGGTGCTGGTCCTGCTCTTTGGCGGCTATGCGTTGTGGCAAAAGGTGCGCCCCAAACACTTCGCCACGCCGCCTCCCGCGGTCACCCCCAGCGCCACGCCCAGCCCGCGGGCCACCGCCACACCGCCGCCCTACACGCCCACGCCGCAGCCTCTGTGGATGCTGCTGGACGCCACCTACACCCCCACCCCGCCCTTCGTGAACACGCCGCGGCCCTTCGAGGCTTACCGCCGCGCGCTGCGAGCCCTGAGCCGCGAGGACTGGATGGCCGCGGTGCGCTACCTGGAACAACTGGTGGATCAAGAGCCTGCGGCCGACCTGTACTTTTACCTGGCCCTGGCCTATCAAGGCGCCGGCAACGCGGACGCGGCCCTGGACGCGCTCGAGCGGGCCCTGGAGTTGGATCGCGACTTCGGCCCGGCTTATCGGGCCCGCGCCTGGATCCAGATGCATCAATGGCCCACCGCCGAGGAACCGCCCGGCCCTGCGGAATTTTCCCAAGTCGAGGTGGATCTGCAGCAGGCCCTGGCCCTCGCACCCGATGATCCCGAGACCTACCGGGCCGCGCTGGAATACTGGCTGGTTTGGCGGCACGACCCTCAGCGCGCGGCCCCCTTGCTGGAGCGGGCCGAGGCCCTGTTCCCCGACCGGCCCGCGCTCTGGGCCTATTATCGGGCCCTGCTGGCCTATGAGCAAAACGACTTGGAGGCCGCCTACGAGGCCATCCAGGAATCGTTGCAGCACGACCTGACCTTCTTGCCCGCCTACCTGTGGGCCGCGCGCATCGCCTACGCCCAGGGCGACCTGGACGCGGCCCGCGAGGCCATCGACACTTACCGACGCTACCGGCCCAACGACGAAGAGGCCCTGCTGCTCGACGCGCGCATCCAACTGGCCCATCCCGAAGGCGATGTGCAGGCCGCGGTGCAAGACCTGGAGCGCCTGAAAAGCCACCCTTCGCCCCAGGTGCAGCGCGAACGCTACCTTCTGCTGGGCAAAGCCTACCTGCGCCTGGGCGAGTACGAAAAAGCCCTGCACTACTTGAAGCAGGCCGACGAGTGGGAACAATCCTACGAGACGGCCATGCTGGTGGCCGAAGCCGAACGCAAGCAGGGCCACTACGGCAACGCGTTCTTGAAATATCGGGATGCGGTGGAGCGCGCCACCAGCGAGGCCGAGCGTTATGTCGCCCGCTACTGGCGGGCCAAGATGCTCATGGCGCTGGACAAACCCGCGGTCGCGCGGGAAGACTGGCTGGCGATATACAACGCGCCCGACGACCTCGTCCCGTGGGAGTGGCGCGTGGAGGCCGCCCAGGCCCTGGACATGCCCACCCCCGAACCGCCGACGCCCGCGCCCTAAGGCCCGTCCTCCATCTCGTCGGGGAAGGGCATCTGCGCGGCCAACGCGTACACCCCGTGCTTGGGGAAGTCCGCGGGCCGGGCCGGGCGCAGCGCGCCATCCCGCGGGCGCACCCAATAATAGCCGCCATCGCGATGCAAAAGGGGGATCTCCCGATGGCGGCGGCCGAACACCCGCCGCATGACGATGCTCTGATGGCGAAAGGTCGCCCGCTCCTGAGGGTAGAGCGCGAACAAACGCTCGTACGCGGCCACGAACTGCGCCCGATAGGCCGGTTGCACGCGGTCCAGGTGGCTGATGACCCAACAGCGGTCCTCGTACTGCCAGTAGTAGGTCAGACCCAGGAACGCACCTTCCCGGCTGAGGTAGGGGAAGAAGGGGAAGGAACGGCACACGATGCTGCGCCAGCCTCGGTGCGCGGCGCACATGCGGCTCGGACCCGCGCACACCGCGGGCACCTGGTAGGACGGCGTCTCGGCCCACAGGCGTTGGGTCTCCCCGGGGTCGTCGTCCTGCCATAGACGCCACAACCCCGTGGGACGCAGCAAGTCCCACTCCGCGCGATACAGGGTGGGCACCGCGTGCCGCGGGTCGCAGCAAAAGGGCACGCCATACTCGTTGTAGGGCGCGCACTTGGCCCCGCAGTCCACATCGGTCATGGCCGCGTCGAAGCGGGCGTACAGGGCCGCGAAGTCGTCGGGAGTCGCCATGTCCATAGCCTATCACGCCGCGGGCCGGGCCGTCAACCGATGCAGATAGAAATCGCGGCCGCCCAGACGGTACTTGTAGTCCTCGTCGCCCCGCAGCCAGTCCAGCACCCGATAGCCGTGCGCGATGGCCCGTTGGATGAGGTGCCCGGCCAGCACCCAGCCCGGCGACAAATGCGCAAACGCGGGATCCAGGCCCGAGTTGTAGATCCACAGCCGTTGCCCGAAGTCGAAGGCCAGGTACGCGGCCGCGGGCCGGTCGCCCACATCCAGAAAGGCCAGGTGCAGCCAGCCGTGTTGGGCCGCGGTGTGCATGAGCGCGCGGAAGAAAACTCGCACGGGCGGCGTGAGGAACGCGGCTTTGCGCGGGTTGTGAGCCATGAGGCGCAAGAAGACCTCGGCCGGCGCGTCCAGCCCGGCGGTCGCGTGCACCGTGCGCATCCGCACCGGCGGCCGATGGGCCGCGGCCCGGCGCATCTTGCGCCGCAGTTCGTGGCGCTGCTTCCGGGGCAGGGCCTGCAAGTAGGCCTCCCACGAGGCAGGCAGAAGGATGCGCGGCGCGGTCTCCATGACCGCGTGCTGCGTGGTCCAGCCCACCGCGGCCAGCGCGGGCGGGGCCGCGGACAGGGTGGGCGAGGTCTGGGGGATGTGGGTCAGATCCAGCGCGTCGCCCGCGGACGCGGCCAAGACCTGCCCGGCCAGGGCGCGCCAGAACGCGGGAGCCAGGGCCGCGGGCGCGAGCACATCGCCGTAGTCGGTCAGCGCGTCGCCGCCGAGGAAGCGCAACACCCGGCGGCCCGCGGGGTCGGGCGCGCGGAACCACGGCGCGGCCGCGAGCAAGTCGCCGTCTTGGTCCAGGGCCAACACCACGAACAGGGTCGCGTCAGGGCCCCACTCGTGCCGCGCCCATTGGGTCCACCACAGGCGCAGGTATTCGTAGCGCAAGAAGGGCACCCGCGTGGCGCTGCGGCTCAGCAGCCGGTTCCACGCCGCGGCCCAGGGAGCCCAGTCGTCCGTGCGGGTGACGATGTGCAAGCGCATGGGCGTCGGTCCTGTCGCGCCGCCCGGCCTGGACGGCGGGGATGGCGCCCGAGGCCCCGCGAGGCCCCGAGCTAGGGTGGTCGTCCGCGGCGGGGGCCGGCCCGCTCGGAGATCAGTCCCCCAACGCGCCGGCTTTGCGGGCCACGAACCACTGCATGAAACCTCGCTCTTTGCCGGGCCGCCGATGAACCGCGGTGGCGGCAAAGCCGGCCTCGCGGGCCAGCGCGGTCAGGGTTTCGGGGGTGTAGGCCCGGGTGAGGGGACTGATGAACAGGTGCTCCACGACCTCGAAGGGCCGGGCCATCCAGTGGTGGCCGTCCACATCCGCCAGCAGGAAGACGCCGCCGGGGCGCAAGGTGCGAAAGACCTCACGGAAGACCCGCTCGGGCTGGGGCAAACAGTGGAAGGTCATGACCGCGACGGCCAGCGCGAAGGTGTCGGTCGCGAAGGGCAGATGGGTGGCGCTGGCCAGCACGAAGCGCGGGGGCACGGGGCCGGCCTCGAGCCGCGCGGGTTTGAGGCAGCCGAGTTCGATGTCCACCGAGACCACGGGGCGGGGCGCGAGGGCCCTACTGAGATAGGCCGCGCCGTAGCCCTGGCCCGCGCCGATGTCCAGCACGGGGCCGGGCGGCAGCGTGGGCAGGCGCTCCAGGCCGAATTCGTAGGCCCGGGTGGAGCGGGCCATGGGCAGGCGGGCGAACAGGCGACGCCAAATACGAGGGGGCATAGGGGGCTCCTGGAGGTGCGATGGGCGATAAACTTCCAATAGCGACTCGGGGCGGATCAGCAGGTGGGGGGCCAGGGATGCCGCAGGCGATACCGCCGACCTTTGCGCGAGGTGTCGGCGACTTCCAACCAGCCTTGCGCGACCCAATCGCGCAGCAAGTTACGGGCGTGACGCTGGCCGATGCCCAATAGCGCGGCGACTTCGGCGGAGCGGATGGTGCCCTGGCGTTCCAACAGCGCGACGACACGCCGCGCGCGAGCATCCAGGGCTTGCAACCAGGCTGGTTCCGAGGGTTGTGGCCGGGCAGCCAGACGACGCACTTCGTCCGCGACCTGGTGGAAGACCTGGGCCATGCCGTCCAGGAAGTACTCCAGCCACGGGGTGATGTCGGCCTGGTGGCGACCTTCGTAGTAATTGTGATGGGGGTGCGTCACCAAGGCCGCGTAATAGCCCTGCAAATCGCGGGCGTAGTGCTCCTCCAGGGCATAGAAGCCGTTCAAATCGTACCCACCACGATGTAAAATCCAGGTCGCTAACAGGCGCGCAGTGCGGCCATTGCCATCGTAAAAGGGGTGGATCGTGACCAGTTGGTAGTGACCTACCCCAGCGATGATAGGGACAGGCCAGACATCCGCAGCCTGGTGCAGCCATTGCACCAGTTCTCGCATCAAGCCAGGCACATCTTTGGCCTCGGGGGGCAGGTACACGATACCCCCGCTTTGATCGCGGATGACATTTTGCCCGTCGCGATACAGCGTCGGCCTGGCCCGACGCCCGCGATACAGCAGCGCGTGCAGTTTGCGAATGCGCGTCTCGGTGATGGCCACCCCGCGGGCGGTCCAGGCTTCGACCTGGGCAAGGGCCATATAGTAACGGGCTACTTCGCCCGCATCCCGCTGCCGGCCGGGCAGTCGCGCACCTTCCCAAATTACCCGCGCGGCCTCTTCCAGTGTAAGCCGATTGCCCTCAATGCGGGTAGAGAAGTGGGTAGAGCGCAGGCGAGCCTGCTGGCGCAATCGTTCGGCCACCGCGGGAGGCAGACGCAAAAGGCCAATCTCAGCCCGACTGCGCTCGATGATTTGCAGCGCGGCAAGCATGGCCGGGGTAACCCGGAAACGGTACGACATGGCTTTATTGTACCATCATTGCCGATAAATTGCCGTTATGTTGCCGATAAAATTCCGATAAACCGGGGGCGTCAGGACAGCAAGGCCGCGGCCCGGGCGTGCAGGCCGGCGTCGGGCCGGTCGGTGAACACGCCGTCGATCCACGGACGCGCCAGCGCGTCCCGCAGCGCGGCGTAACGGTTGACGGTGTAGGGGAAGATCTTGCGGCCCGCGGCGTGGGCGCGGCGCACCCAGTCCGCATCCATCTGCGCGCGGTGGGGATGCAGCGCGGCGTGGGGCAGCCAGGGGGCCAGCAAACGGTACAGAGCCACGCTGCCGCGCGTGGGCTGGGTGAGATAACCCATGCTCACCTCGGGGCAATGGCGGGCGAAGCGCCACAACGCCCAGGGGTTGAACGACGAGACCCATACCCGTTCAGGGTGCCCCCAGGCTTTCAGAAGCGCGGCCACCCGCTGGGGCAGGTCGTCAAAGGGCGCGTCGTAGTTGGTGAGTTCGATGTTGACGAACAGGCGCTGGCCCACCGCGTCCAGCACTTCCTCCAGGGTGGGGACGCCTTCGGGACGGGCCGCGGGCCCCACATTCAGGGCGCGCAACTGCGCGTAGGTCATCCGTCGCACGGCGCCGGCCGCGCCGTGGGCCGTGCGGGTCACGGTGGCGTCGTGCATGACCACCACCCGGCCGTCCGCGCTGCGCTTGACATCCAACTCGATGGCGTGCGCGCCCATGTCGGCCGCGGCCCGAAACGCGGCCAGGGTGTTCTCCGCGCTGTACGCGGACGCGCCGCGATGGGCAATGACCGCCTTGGGCGGAAGATGAGGGCCAAAACGCGGAACCCCGGCCACGACCCAACGCTCCTACATGTCCACGAAATACACCCGCGCGGCCGCGTCGATGAGTTCCGGCGTCATGGCCGGATCCAGCCCGCGATAGCGGGCGATGTCCACGATGTGGTTGCACAGATCCCGGGGGTGCGTGGCCCGCAAAGGGCGATTCCGCTTGACATACCACTCTTGCAGCAGATAGGCCAGCCCGCGCTCGCTGTAGGCCACGCCCTTGGCCTTGGCCTCCCGCCGAAAGATCTCGCGGAACTCCTCGAAGCCCGGATCGCCGATGTGGACCTTGTGCCGCAGGCGGCGCAGGAAAGCCTCGTCCACCAGGTCCTTGGGCGGCAGGTTGGTGGAGAACACCACCAGCACATCGAAGGGGACCACGATCTTGTGGCCGGTGTGCAGGGTGAGATGGTCCACCCGGCTCTCCAAAGGCACGATCCAGCGGTTGAGCAGGTCCTTGGGTGGCACCTGTTGCCGTCCGAAGTCGTCCACCAACAGCATGCCGCCGTTGGCCTTGACCTGCACGGGGGCCTGGTAAAACTTGTTGACCGGGTCGAAGATCAAATCCAGGTCTTGCAGCGTCAACTCGCCGCCCACCATGATGAAGGGCCGATGGATGCGAATCCAGCGGTCGTCTTGCTTCGAGGCCAGCGCGCCCCCGGCCCCCCGGCTGTTGTTGCCCTTTTTGGACGCCGGCCGCACGACCTTGTGATGGCCGGGGTCGAAGAGCACCACCACCTGACCGTCGATGTACAGCGCATAGGGGATGTAGATGGTGTCACGCAGCAAGTAGTTGCCGATGGCCTGGGAGATGGTGGTCTTGCCGTTGCCCGGCGGGCCGTAGAGGAAGATGGACTGGCCCGAGTTGACCGCGGGGCCGATGCGGTGAAAGACCTCATCTTTGAGGATCAAGTCCCGCAGGGCCTGGCGCATGTCGCGTTCGGTGACCACGGTGCGATGGCGGCTCTGATGACGCATGGCCCGGTTGTACACCTGGATGGGCACCGGCGCGGGACCCGCGTATTGGGAACGCTCCAGCGCCTCCCGGGCCCGATGGATGCCCGCGCCCGTGAGCGCGTACACGAAGCCGCTGACGCCAATGCGGTGCCGCGCGGTCTTGACCTCCAGCAGTTTCTCTTTCTTCAGGTGCTCGACGATGTCTTCCACCACGCCCACGAAGGGCAGGCGCATGGCTTCGGCCAGTTGGTTGCCCGTCAGATAACCGCGGAAGTAAAAGATGCGCAGGGCCAGGTCCAACAACCACAAGAACGGCAAGCCGGTGTCGCTCAGGCTTTCCAACGCGGGGGGAATGAACGCGGGCGCGCCCGACACGGACGCCGAAGCCGACGAAGATGAGGCTACGGCCATAGACAATCCTCCAACGACGAATCGAAACCCCGCGCCGCGACGCGCCAAAAAAGCGCCTACCCCCAGCCTGAGGTTGCGACGCGGTAAGGAAAAAGGACAAAACGCCTCACCCGGATGAGGGTGAGGCGCTGGACTGGCGGAGAGGGCGGGATTTGAACCCGCGAGGCCCCGGTAGGGGCCTACCCGCTCTCCAGGCGGGCGCGCTCGGCCGGACTACGCGACCTCT
>JAADEN010000112.1 GCA_013153375.1 Chloroflexota bacterium
TTTCGGGTTATCATACCCCAGGTAGGCCCCCTTTTTTATGTCCCACTTCTACAAGTTTTGCGTGCACCCCTGGTCGCCGGGCACCTTGCCTTTCAAGGGTTCTTATGCTATGGTAGAGGTAACATGGAGGTGAAGTGATGCACCAAGCCCAACGAAGCGAGGTCATTCGAGCCTTCATCGCAGCGGACTTAACGCCCGCGGTGCGTGAAGCCGTGGCTCAAGTGAGCGCTCGCCTGCGACAACAACTCGAGGGCTTGCCTTTGCGCTGGGTCGCGCCCGAAAACATGCATCTCACCCTCAAATTCTTGGGGGATGTCTCGGCCCGCAACTTGCGGCTGCTGGAGGAGATGTTGGCCGGCGAAGCCCTGCAACATTCCGCGTTCGAGTTCGGCGTGGGCACTTTGGGGGCCTTTCCCAGCGAACGGCATCCGCGGGTGTTGTGGGTCGGCGTCAGCGGCCCCGACGCGCTCTTGCGCCTGCACCAGGGCATCGAGAACGCGATGGCCCGGCTGGGATACCCGCGCGAGCAGCGGCCCTATCAGCCGCACCTCACTCTGGCCCGCGTCGCCCGCAACGCGCCGGCCGAGGTCATCCGCCAGGTCAGCCAGGTCGTGCGCAGCGAAACGGTGGGCTACCTGGGCAGCGTCCGCGTCGAGGCCATTCACCTCTATCGCAGCGACCTTTCGCCCGCGGGCCCGCGCTACACCAAACTCTTCACCGCGCAACTGGCCACCGACCGCGCGGCCCTCTAAGCCTTTCCAACCCTGCTTTCGGAGGTGATCCCTGGTGAGTTCGACATCCCCTGCACTCCGTCTCACGCACACCCTTGTCGAAGCCTTGGAAGACAAAAAAGGGGAAGACATCCTGGTTTTGGACATCTCACGCCTCTCGCCCATCGCCGACTACTTCGTTCTGGTCTCGGGCCACAGCGACCGCATGCTGGACACCCTGGTCGAAGCGGCTCGCGAAAAGGCCCAGGCGCAGTGGGGCGTCACGGGGCGCATTGAGGGAACGGCCCGCTCGGGCTGGGTTCTGGTGGACTTCGGCGATGTCATCTTGCACGCCTTTGCGCCCGATGTGCGGGCTTACTACGATTTAGAAGGACTGTGGTCTGAGGCCCGCGTGGTGTTGCACATTCAGTAACCCCCGGCCCCACGCGGAGCCTTCCTTTTTATATCTTCTCGCTCAATGCTGCGCGGCCTCGCGCAGCAATTCCTCAATGGCGTCATAATTGGGCAAAAGTACCTGCGCGCCGCCCGGCGTGACCCACGGGCGCACATGCGCCTGGGTCATGGGATAGCGGTAAACCTGCTCCAGGTCGGCCCGCCGCAGCGCGGGCAGCCAGCGCAACACATCCTCCAGGGTGATGTTGGTGTCGGTGATCAGGCCCCGCATCTGGGCGTAGAGTTCGGGCGCCCGACGCAGGCCGTCCAGGCTCAACAGGCGCTCCATGATGGCCAACACGACTTCCTGTTGCCGCCGAATGCGATCCAGGTCGTTGGAATTTTTGCGGGCCCGCGCGTACCACAACGCGACATCCGCGTTCATCGCCACCCGTCCCGGGCCCACGCACATCCAACGGCCATCGGTGTACCAATCGCAGTAGCGGCGGGCGACGGGCACCTCGAGGCCGCCCAAAGTCTCGACGATGGCCTTGAACTGGCCGCGTTTGACCAGGATGTAATGGGTGGGCCGCACGCCAAAGTGCTGCTCCAGGGTCGCGGCCAGGGCGTCGAAGCCGCCGTAGTACATGGCCGTGTTGATGCGGTTCGGCCCCACGCCCGGAATGTCCACATACAGATCCCGGGGAAACGAAATCAGGCTGGTCGCGCCGGTCTCGGGATTGTACGAGACCAGCAAAATCGTGTCGGTGCGGAAGCCCGTCTCCCAGGGGCGCTGGTCCGAACCCAAAAGCAGCACATTCAGGCGCTTCTGGTAGAGTTCCGCGATGCTGGGCAACGGCGTGGGCGTCGGCGTGGGGGTGGGCGTCGGGGTAAAAGTGGGGGTCGGCAGCCAGGTGCCCGTGGGCTGCAACGGCTGCCAAGGGGTGAAAGTGGGCGAGGCCGCGGCCAAGAGCGCCTGGCCCGAATAGGCCGAACCCGGCAGCAACGCGTGACCGTGGGCGGTGGTGAGCGCCCCGCAGGCGCCCAACCACCAGGCGCTGAGCAGCAGCGCCAGCAGGCTATACACTCGTGACCGCATGGGCGGGGTCTCGCACAGGAGGGGATTCGTCCGAGTCTTCGGACGCGCGGCGGGTGGGCACCAGCACCGCGATAGTGGAACCTTCGCCCGGCCGGGCGGACGCGACCCACAACGCGCCCTGGACGGCCAAGAGTTGCCGCCGCGCCAGGCGCAGGCCCAGGTCCGCGCCCATGGTCTGGGCCTCCGGCGTCCGGGCGGCCTCCTCATCGGTGGCGAAGAAAATGCGCACCTGGTGCTCTTCGTCCAACGCGGGGCCCTGATCGGAGACTTCCACCATCACGCCCGGCCCGCCAGGCTCCATTTGCACCACCTGGCCTTGCACCACGATTTCGCTGCGCGGGGGCGAAACCCACAGGGCGCGCGCCAGCACGAAGTACAGCGCGTGATAAGCGGCCTCTTCGGGCGCGCTCCAGGTGAAGATCTCGTCGGGCAGGGCCAGGACCAGCACCTGATCGCGGCTTTGGGCAAAGGTGCCCATGTCTTGCAACACCCGATTCCAGATGTGCGCCCACGGCATCCATTCCTCCGCGGCGCGCTCCCGGCGCGCCGAGACCTCCAGGGCGCGTTGATGGAACTGGGCGATGGCGTCCAGCCGCAGCAGCGCGTCCCGCTGGGAGGGCGGCAAAGCCCGCCAGACCGACGCGGCGGACAGACTGTGCAGCGTATCTTGCAGGGTGCGCAGCGTCTCGGCGAAAGCCTGCCAGAAAGGATATCCCCCGCGCTCGCACCAGGCCTGACTCGCGGGCCGGCCCAGAGGGAGCACCTGCCCGCGCAGGGTGTCGGCCTCGGCCTCCAACTCGTGGATGCGCATTTGCGCGGCCTGGAGGCGCTTCTCCAGCGCGTCGACGCGCGCCTGCCAGCGAGCCCGAGCCAGACGCCAGGGCGAAAACACCTCGGGCCACGCCAGCAGCAGGGGATAGGCCGCGAGTTCGGCCAGCCGGCTCGCGCCGCGCCATTGGCCCCGACCGGCCAGATCGGCCGCGAAGCCCAGGGTGAGCAAGGCCGCGGTGGTCAGGGACCAAATCCCTTGGGCCGGCCGCGCCCACAGGGTGATGGCGAACCCCACCACGCCGATCAGCACGCCGAGCGTCGTCCAGGCCATTTCCAACAGGGGCCAGCGCCCCGGGCCCAAAGCGTGCAAGACCAAAGAGCCGGGCAGGCCGACCAACAGGAGCAAGAACAGCGCGCCGCGCACGCTTTCGACCTCCCGCCGCACATCCAAAGGCAGGGTCCACGCCCAGATGAGGAAGTACGCGGCTGCGACCTGCGCGGCGCGCAACAGCCACCAGGGCGTGTAGCGGGCCTGCTGGTTGAAGAGCGCCCAGGCCAGAAGCAGGCCCGCGCCCAGGGAGAACAGCAGCCCGCCCGCGGGGAACGTCCAATGCGAAAAGCGTTCGCGCAAACGCCGGGCCTGATACACCCACCACAGCGCCAGCAGGAACAACCACGCCTGGACCAGCATGTAAGGCGCGGGACGATAGAGAAAATGGGTTAGAGCCTGCCATAGCGCCAGGAACATGAACCCTGCCTTTGGCTCAGATGTCCAGGTTGCGCACCTCTTTGGCGTGGCGTTGGATGAAACTGCGGCGCGGCGGCACGGCAGGCCCCATGAGCATGTCAAAGGTGCGGTCGGCCTCGGCCGCGTCCTCCACCGTGACCTGGAGCAAAGTGCGCCGCTCGGGGTCCATGGTGGTCTCCCACAGTTGCTGGGGGTTCATCTCGCCCAAGCCCTTGTAGCGCTGCAAGCGCACTTTCTCGGGCGGCGCGTTCAAGCGCTGGAGAATGCGCTCCTTCTCCTCTTCGGTGTAGGCGTAGTACACCTTCTTCTTGTACTCGATGCGGTACAGGGGCGGCTGTGCGATGTACAGGTGCCCACCCTCGATCAAGGGCAGCATGTAGCGGAAGAAGAAGGTCAGCAGCAGGGTGCGGATGTGGCTGCCGTCCACATCCGCGTCGGTGTTGTGCACTGCCAATCCACCCAGACCGCAGAAGAAGTTGCTGGCCCCTTCGACCGTGAGGTCGTACACCCAAGGCGTGGGCGGCTCCACGGTCCGAACTTTGCGCACCGGCACGGCGATGAGATCGCCCCGGTAGGGCAACAAGGGCCGATTGATGCCGCCCCGGCCCTGGCCGGCCAGACGCCGCCGCACCTTGTGCGCGGAGGGGTGATCCCGCCAAATGGGCTCCAGATGCAGCAGGTAGTCCTTGGCCGCGATGCCGATCATGTACACCGTGCTGGAACCCGAGCGGCGGCGCACCTCGCGGGTGGTCAGGGAGGCCACCACGCCCAGGGAAACCAACAGATACAGCAACTGATCGGCCAGGAACTCGGACGCGGTGCTCAGATGCACGCCCGTGAGGGAGATGGCGCCGTCGCCCAAGAAATAGCCCCGCAGGAAGGCCATGCGCAACTCGGGCGCGACATTGAACACCAGGTGGGGCAAACTGTGCTGCGGGCTCTGCTCGGGCGGATAGCCGGCCCAGGCGATGAGGCGCTCCCGCAGGCCGGGCGCCTCGACCAACAGCACCTGCCCCCGATCCGAACGCTCGGCGAGCAGTTCCGGCTCGATGCCAAAGGTGGCGCGCACGGCCTCGATCAACTCGTTCACGATGTCGGCGCGCTGGCGGCCCAGCGCGATGCGAAAGCCCTCGGGGGTCCACGAGCCGTCCGCGGT
Source organism: Chloroflexota bacterium (assembly GCA_013153375.1). Lineage (GTDB taxonomy): Bacteria > Chloroflexota > Anaerolineae > Anaerolineales > DRMV01 > JAADEN01. The sequence continues at coordinate 4,878 of JAADEN010000112.1, forward strand.
CAAGAAGCCCAGCAGGGTCAGCGCGGCTTCGGTCACGGGGAAGGGCTCCGCGGGGGGCTGCACGGGCAGTTGCAGCGAACCGAGGGTGAGCAGCCAATCCTCGGGCTGCACTTCATCGCCCCGGATCAGGTGCAGACGCCCGCCGCGCCACACGAACAAACTGTGCGAGGCCGTGACCCGCACCCGGCGGCCATAGGCAGTGACGACTTCGTACACCGGCTCGGCAATGGAGTGGCGCAACACCTTCAGCAGGCGGCGGAACTCGGCCCGCCCCGTCTCGGGGTCAAACGCCAGCACCCGATAGCCTTCGACCTCGGCCGCGTCGCCCTGTTCCACCAGAGCATCCACCAAATCGGACACCCGGCAGGTCTGAACCCGACCCGCGGGGTTCTGGCACATCACCATCTCTTCGCCCGCGACGCTCATGATGATCACCCTCCCGTAACGCAGGTTGTCCAGGTTGAACTGCTCGCCGATACCGGTTCCCAAGGCGGAGATGAGGGCTTTGATCTCGCTGTTGGAGAGGATCTTGTCCAGGCGGGCCCGCTCGGTGTTGAGGATCTTGCCCCGCAAGGGCAGCACGGCCTGAAAGTGCCGATCCCGCCCTTGTTTGGCCGAGCCGCCCGCGGACACGCCCTCGACGATGTACAGTTCGGTCTTTTCGGGGTCGCGCGCGGAGCAGTCCGCGAGTTTGCCGGGCAAGGTCAGGCTTTCGAGGGCCGACTTGCGGATGACCAGATCGCGGGCTTTGCGGGCCGCGGCCCGGGCCCGGGCCGAAGTCAGGCACTTCTGGATGATGGCCCGCGCGGCCGAAGGATTTTCCTCGAGGAAGGTGCTCAGGGCCTCGCTGGTGACCTGCTGCACATAAGTCTGCACCTCGGGGTTCATGAGTTTGACTTTGGTCTGGCTCTCGAACTGCGGGTCCGGGTGCTTGACGCTGACCACCGCGGTCAGGCCCTCGCGCGTGTCGTCGCCCGTGAAGTTGGGGTCCGAGTCTTTGAGAAAGCCGTGCTTGCGCGCGTAATCGTTGAGGGTACGGGTGATGGCCGTGCGCAAGCCCGTGAGGTGCGTGCCGCCGTCCACGGTGTGGATGGTGTTGGCGAACGCGTACACCGATTCGGTGAAGGCATCGGTGTACTGGATGGCGATCTCCACGGCCACCTGGTCGATGTCCTTCTCCGCGTAGATGACGGGGTGCAACGCCTTGCGATGGCGATTGAGGTAGCGCACGAAGGACTGGATGCCGCCCTCGAAGTAGAAGTTCATCTCCCGGCGGATGCGCTCGTCCACGAAGCGAATCCACACCCCGCGGGTGACGAAGGCCATCTCGCGGAAACGCTGCACCAGGGTCTCGAAGCGGTAGTCGATGTCGGTGCCGAAGATCTCGGGGTCGAAGCGGAAAGTGGTGCGGGTGCCCGTGTCGTCGGGCGAAGTGGTGCCGATGGTCTCCACCGGCGTCACCGGCCGCCCGCGCTCGTAGCGCTGGCGGTAGATCTTGCCCTCGCGCTTGACCACCACCTCGCACCAGGCGGACAGCGCGTTGACCGCGGACACGCCCACGCCGTGCAGACCGCCCGAGACCTTGTAGCCGCCGCCGCCGAACTTGGCGCCCGCGTGCAAAGTGGTCATGACCACCTCCAGCGCGGGCTTGCCCGTCTGGGGGTGGATGTCCACCGGAATGCCGCGGCCGTTGTCCTCCACGGTCACGCTGCTGTCGGGGTGGATGGTGATCTCGATGCGGTCGCAGGCGCCGGCCAGGGCCTCGTCGATGGAGTTGTCCACCACCTCGTAGATGAGGTGATGGAGGGCGCGGATGTCCGTGCCGCCCACATACATGCCGGGCCGCCGCCGCACGGCTTCCAAGCCTTCCAAAACCTGAATGTCCGACGCATCGTAGTGCAGTTCGTCAACCCGTTGTGCGCTCACAAAACCTCCTTCTGGGTTGCTACGCGGCCCAAACCGCCCCTGCCACGAGGGGTGTCCAGGCCCGGGCAACCTCTGAGCGGAGAAATTTCATCCCTGGAAACGGGGTACAAGATGCTTTATTTTACCACAAAAGCCCCCAACGCCGGGTTCCGCGGGCCGAAAGGCCCTTCCCCAAAGGTTATAATGGGGCCTTGCACCTGCAAGCCGCGCGGAGGGCGTGCGGCTTGCAGCCGCGCGATTTCAAGGAGAAGTGCGATGACGCGCATGTCGTGGCGGGCCCGCTGGTCCGATTTCCCCTCGCAATTCTGGCTGTTGGTGGGGGGAATGTTCCTCTCTTCGGCCGGCACCAGCATGGTGTGGCCGTTCCTGGCGTTGTACATCAGCGGCCGCCTGCAGGTGCCCCTGGCCCAAGTGGGGGCGCTCATCACGCTGCAGGCCGCGGCCGGGGTGATCGGCACCCTGTTGGCCGGCCCGCTGGTGGACCTGGTCGGACGCAAAACCGGCATCGTGCTCAGTTTGGCCGGCATGGCCGTGGGGTATGTGGGCCTGGCCTTCGCGGAGCAATGGTGGGATTTCGCGCTGTTCATGGCGCTGGGCGGTTTGTTCGCGCCCGCCTACCGCATCGGAGGCGACGCCATGGTCGCGGACATGGTGCCGCCGCAAAAGCGCGACCGCGCGTATGCGGTGTTGCGCACCGCGGGCAACGCGGGCATCGCCATCGGCCCCGCTTTGGGAGGCTGGCTGCTGGTGCACTCCTACCGCCTGGCCTTCTACGCGGCCGCGGCGTCGCTGCTGTTCTACGCCCTGCTCCTCCAGGCTTTGGCCCGCGAAACCCGCCCGGACATCGAACAGGCCGAGCAGGCCAACATCACCCAGGGGCTACGGGAACTGCTGCGCGACCGCCGCCTGCTGGCGTTTCTGGCCGCAGCCCTGTTCACCTGGATGGCCGCGGGCCTGATGTGGATCTATCTGGGCGTTTACATGCGCGATCAGTACGGCCTGGCCGAAGACAAATACCGCTGGCTGATCACCACCAACGCGATCCTGGTGGTCTTGGGGCAGTACGGGCTCACCGAGTTCATGCGGCGCTTCTCGCCGCGGCTCTCCATGGTGCTCGGCTCGCTGCTGTACGCGGGCGCGGTGCTGGGCGTCCTGGCGGCCCGCTCGTTCTGGGACTTCTGGTTCCTCATGGTCATCATGACCTTCGGGGAAATGATGCTGGTGCCCGCGGCCTCGACCTGGGTGGCGAACCTGGCTCCGCCCCACCTGCGCGGGCGCTACATGTCCACCATGGCCTTCATGTGGGCGGTGGGCGCGGGGCTCATCGCGCCCCTGGGCGGCTGGCTCAACGACGCCTTTTCCCCGCGCGCGCCGTGGATCTTCGGGGCCGGGCTGGCGGCCCTGGGCGCGCTGCTGTTCGCGCTCCAAACCCCGCCCAACCCGAACGCCGACGCGACGCCTCCGGCCGCGGCCACGGCCGAAGGGTCGTCCTCCCAGGCCCCAGCATAGAAACGCGCCACCGCCCCAGGCCGAAAGCGTCTGGGGCGGTGGGTCGAACCGTCGCGCGACGAGCCCGCGCCTGCGGGGCCGCCTCAGCCGCGCGAAATGCGCACCCGGCGGTACGGCTCCTCGCCCTTGGAGCGGGAGTGCAACTGGGCCTCGCGGGCCAGTTCGTGCTGCAAGCGGCGCACGGGCGCGGGCGCGGGGGGCAACTCCACCGCGGGCCGGCCCTGGAGCACGGCCTCGATGGCCGCGCGGGTCTGGGCCAGGGCCCGGTCCACGGCCTCGGGATCTTTGGCGTCGGCCGCGGCGGTCAGGTGGAACAGGTCGCCCAGGAAGCGCTCGATTTGGGCCATGGTGTTGGCCCGCAGCACATAGATGGGCAGCCCGCGGTTCTCCGCGTCGGTGACCGCGCGCTGGCGCTTGCGGTAGTAGGTGCGCAGGGTGACCATGGTGTCGGCCTCGCCCAGGTCGCGCACCACCACCGCGGGCACATCCAGGCGGCGGGCGGCCCGCATCAGCCGGTCTCGGGCCACGCCGTAGGGGTAGATGCGGATGGGGTCGCGGCGGGAAGCGCCGCCGTTGCCACCCTGCGCTGCCTGCCATGCGGCCCCGGCCTGATCGCGGGCCGAGGCGTAAGCTGCCACGCCACTGCGCCAGCCCACCTCCTGCCGCCGCGGGCCCTTGCGGTCGCGGCGGGTCATGGGCTCGGGCGCTTCCAGGCGCTCGATGTGCACCTGGCCGTCCGTATCGCGATAGCGCAGTTCGGGCTGCACGGGATAGCCCCGCAGCAGCGCGTCCACGGCCTCGGCCACATCCTTGTGCACCACCAGGTGGTCGCGGTCCTGAATCTCGACCAGAATGTCGAAAGTGGGCGGCGCGCGACGCTCCAACACGGTCTTCTGCGTGCCGCGGCGGCGGGCCTCCTCGTCCGAGAGGGTCACGGACTCGATGCCGCCGATGAGGTCCGACAAAGTGGGGTTGAGGAGCAGGTTCTCCAGGGTGTTGCCGTGCGCGGTGGCGATGAGTTGGACGCCCCGCTCCGCGATGGTGCGCGCGGCCATGGCCTCCAGTTCCCGACCGATCTCGTCGATGACGATGACCTCGGGGTTGTGGTTCTCCACGGCCTCGATCATGACCTCGTGCTGGAGCGAAGGCGTGGCCACCTGCATGCGCCGGGCGCGGCCCACCGCGGGGTGGGGCACATCGCCGTCGCCGCCGATCTCGTTGGAAGTATCGACGATGACCACCCGCTTCTTCTCGGCCAGAATGCGCGCCGCCTCCCGCAGCATGGTGGTCTTGCCCACGCCGGGGCGGCCCAGGAGCAGCACGCTCTTGCCGCTCTCGATGAGGTCCTGGATGATGTCAATGACCCCATAGACCGCCCGGCCCACCCGGCAGGTCAGTCCCACCACATCGCCGCGGCGGTTGCGGATGGCAGCGATGCGGTGCAGCGTGCGCTCGATGCCGGCCCGGTTGTCTTCGTCGAAGTCCCCCACGCGGGCGACCACATGCGCGATCTCGTCGCGGGTGACTTCCTGGTCGCGCAGCACGACCTCGCCGCCCTGGGCGAAGCGGGCGGTGGGCACCCGGCCCAGGTCGAGGATGACCTCGATGAGGTCCTCCGCGGGGCCGGCCTGGCGCACCGCGGCGCGGATGTCTTCGGGCAGCACCTGCAGCAGCGCGTCCAGGTCGTCGGTGATTTGCAGTTGAGATTGAGGCAAAGTCGTTTTCTTCGTCATAGCATCCATTTTCAGGGTGGAAAAGATCTTGAGGCTGCGGCCTCGGTGGACATCAGGGTTTAACACACAAAACACCCACGGCCCCTGGGCCTGGGTGTAGGCATCCAATGCGAATGGTGTCCCGTCACGTCCCTCGGAGAGGGAAAGAGGAAAAGGGTGCTTGGCAACGCCCTACTCTCCCACGGGGTCGCCCCCGCAGTACCATCGGCGCAGGCGGGCTTAACTGCCGGGTTCGGGATGTGACCGGGTGTACCCCCGCCGCTATGGTCACCAAGCACCCTAATTCGCAAAGTTCAAAACAAGCGCCACCTGTCAGGTCGCACCCTGACAAGAGCATACACCCCGCGCGTCGGGCGGTCGGAAGGTTGGTAAGGAAGGCCTCGGCCATTAGTACCCGTCGGCTTCACCCGTTGCCGAGCTTCCACCTCGGGCCTATCAAACCGGTAGTCTCCCGGTGGCCTTACCCGGTTATCCCGGTGGGGGACCTGATCTTGGGGTGGGCTTCCCGCTTAGATGCTTTCAGCGGTTATCCCGTCCGGACATGGCTACCCGGCGGTGCCGCTGGCGCGACAACCGGCTCACCAGAGGTCCGTCCACCCCGGTCCTCTCGTACTAGGGGCAGCACCCCTCAAGTCCCCTGCGCCCACAGCGGATAGAGACCGACCTGTCTCACGACGGTCTGAACCCAGCTCGCGTGCCGCTTTAATGGGCGAACAGCCCAACCCTTGGGA
>JAADEN010000072.1 GCA_013153375.1 Chloroflexota bacterium
CCTGGTCGCGCTGCGGGCCACGCTGCGGCAGTTGCCCTGCCTGCGCGAGCACCTCGCGCCGCGCGCGGACGCGCGCGACAACGGCGACCAGGCCGGCCCGCTCGCGGAGCCCATCCCCCAGGACCACCCCCTGGCCGCGCTGCTGGCCAAACTGGACCCCGTGCCCGAGGCCCTGGACCTGCTGGAGCGGGCCCTGGCCGAGGACCCGCCCGCCACGCTGCAACACACCGGCGTCATCCGCCCCGGCTTTTCGGAGGAGTTGGACCGCATCGTGCGCGACTCGCAGCACGCGCGGGAGTGGATCGCCAATCTGGAGGCCGTGGAGCGGAAGCGTACGGGCATCAAGAGCCTGAAAGTGGGCTACAACAAGGTCTTCGGCTATTACATCGAGGTCACCAAGGCCAACACGCATCTGGTGCCCAAACATTACATCCGCAAGCAGACCCTGGTCAACGCGGAGCGGTACATCACGCCCGAGATGAAGGAGTACGAGGCCCTGGTGCTGCACGCGGAGGAGCAGATCAAGGACCTGGAGGCCCGGCTGTTCAAGGATTTGCTGCAGCGCCTGGCCGGGTGGCGGGCCCGGCTGCTGGGCACGGCCCGCGCGCTGGCGGTGTTGGATGTGCTGGCCGCGCTGGCCGAGGCCGCGGTGGAGAACGACTATGTGCGGCCCCAGATCGTGGAAGAGCCCGTGCTGGCCATCCGCGGCGGGCGGCATCCCGTGGTGGAGCGCAGCCTGGAGGACGGGCGCTTCGTGCCCAACGACACGGTCTTCGAAGAGGGCGAAATCGTGCGCATCCTCACCGGGCCCAACATGAGCGGCAAGAGCACCTTCCTGCGCCAGACTGCGCTCATCGTGCTCATGGCCCAGATGGGCAGTTTCGTGCCCGCGCGCGAGGCCACCATCGGCGTGGTGGACCGCATCTTCACCCGCATCGGCGCGCAGGACGAGATTCACGCCGGGCAATCCACCTTCATGGTGGAAATGCTGGAGACGGCCAACATCCTGCACCACGCCACCCCGCGCAGTTTGGTGATTCTGGACGAGATCGGCCGCGGCACCAGCACTTACGACGGCCTGGCCATTGCCTGGGCCGTGGTGGAGTACATCCACAATCACCCCCGCCTGCGCTGCAAGACCCTGTTCGCCACCCACTACCACGAACTGACCCAACTGGCCGACACCCTGCCCGGCGTGCGCAATTACCATGTCGCGGTCAGCGAGCAGGGCGGTCAGGTGGTGTTCCTGCACCAGATCGTGCCCGGCCGGGCCGACCGCTCCTACGGCATCCATGTGGCCGAGTTGGCCGGGCTGCCCAAGGCCGTGATCCAGCGCGCCTGGGAGATTTTGCAGCAACTGGAGGCCCAGGGCCGCTCGCCGGGCCAGGCCACGGCCACCACACCACCCGCCGCGGTGCAACTGGCCCTGTTCCCCGAGACCAACCCCTTGCTCGACGAACTGCGCCGTCTCGACATCCACAATCTGACGCCCATCGAGGCGCTGAATCTGCTCTATCAGTGGAAGAAGACCTTTGGGGCCGAGGACGACGCGTCCGCCGGGTGAGAGGCCCGCCGCGGCGGAAATGCTGTACAATGAAAGCCCTGGCAGGGCCGCTTTGGTGAGGATTTTTCGATGCCGCAGGAACGCTTGCAGAAGATTTTGGCCCGAGCCGGCATCGGCTCTCGCCGCAAATGTGAAGAACTCATCGCCCAGGGGCGGGTGACGGTCAACGGCCAGGTCGCGCACCTGGGCATGAAGGCCGACCCCCAGCGTGACGACATCCGGGTGGACGGGCAGCGCATTCGGGCCGACGAACCGCCGGTGTACATCATGGTCAACAAGCCTCGCTGGGTGCTCTCGACCATGGAGCCCGACCGCAAGCACCGCACGCTGCGCGATCTGGTGCCCGTGCCTGAGCGGGTCTTCCCCGTGGGGCGGCTGGATTTGGAGAGCGAAGGGCTGGTGCTGTTGACCAACGACGGCGCGCTGGCCCAGCGCCTGATGCACCCGCGCTACGGACACGAGAAGGAATATCGGGTGCTGGTCGCCAAAGCGCCCGACGCCAAACAATTGCGGGCCTTCCGGCACGGCATTGTCCTGCCCGACGGGTATCGCACCCGGCCCGTGCAGGTGGATGTGCTGCGTCGCCACGGCAAGGGCGCCTGGCTGCGCATGGTGCTCACCGAAGGGCGCAAGCGCCAGATTCGGGAGATGTGTCGGGCCGTGGGATTGCCCGTGGTGCGGCTCATCCGCACCCGCATTGGCCCCTTGCGCCTGAAAGATGTGGGCGTTGGCGAGTGGCGTTACCTCACGCCCCAGGAGGTGCGCGCCTTGCGCGCGGCCGCGGGCCTGCCGGCCGAGCGCCCGTCCTCCGCCGCGGGAGAAGGAACATGAAGACCTATATCGCCACCGTGAACGGCCGCGAGTTCCGCGTGGAGATCGTGGACGAGCGCCATGTCAAGGTCAACGGCCAGACCTACGAGGTGGACTTCACCAACATCGGTGGACGGCCTCTGTATTCCTTGCTGGCCTCGGGGCGCTCGTTCGAGGCCAATGTCCACGGCGAGGGCGACCTCTGGCAGGTGCTGTTGCGGGGGCGTTTGTACACGGTGCAGGTCGAAGACGAGCGGGAACGGGTGCTGCGGGCCCGCGCCGGGGTGGACACCCGCGACAAACGCCCGCAACGCATTCCATCCCCCATGCCCGGCCTCATCGTCGAGGTCCGGGTGCAGCCCGGCGACACGGTCTCCAAGGGCGCTACGCTGCTGATCTTGGAATCCATGAAGATGCAGAACGAGATCAAGGCGCCCCGCGACGGCGTGGTGGCCGCGGTCTTCGTCCAGGCCGGGCAATCGGTCAATCAAGGCGAGGCTCTGGTGCAGTTGGAATGACCACTTCAGGCCGCCACATCGAACGCGAAGTCAAATTTTGGGTGCGCGATTTGGCGCGTATCCGGCAGCGGCTCGAGGAGGAGGGCGCGCGGCTGGTGCAGCCGCGCGGTCACGAGTTCAACCTGCGCTTCGACACCCCTGACCGCGCGCTGGCGCGGCAGCACCGGGTGCTGCGTCTGCGCCAGGATCGCGGCGCGACTTTGACCTACAAGGGCCCTGGCGATCCCCGCGCGGTGGTGGCCGCGCGCGAGGAGATCGAAGTGCCCATCGGCGATTTCGCGGCCGCGCGGCGTTTGCTCGAGGCGTTGGGATATCAGGTCGTGCTGGAATACGAGAAGTACCGCACGGTCTATGCCTGGGGCGCGACCCAGGTGATGCTGGACGAAACGCCCTTGGGCGCCTTCGTCGAAATCGAAGGGCCTGCGGTGGACGAGATTCGGGCCGTGGCCGCGGCGCTGAATCTGCGCTGGGAGCACCGTCTGACGGCCAGTTATGCGGCGTTGTTCGAGCGCTTACGCGGCCGACTGACGCCCGCGCCCCGGCATCTCACCTTCGCCGCGCTGCGCCCGCATCAGCCCTTGCCCCCGGATTGGCTGCCCGTGCCTCCCGCGGACGCGGCGGCCTGACGCAACGCGTCTTGCACCTGGGCCAGGATCTCGGCTCCCGAGGCCGCGATCAGCCACGCCCGGCGCCGCGTGTAATCCACCCCCGGCTGCAAAGGGAAGAAGTCTTCGCCCTGCCAGGCCGCGTAACGGCCGCCCGCGGCTTTGACCAGGACGCGCGCCGCGGCCGCATCCCACACGCGCGGCGCGCAGTCCACCGCGGCCAGCAGGGTGCCGCGGGCCACCAAAGCCTGCATCCACACGCCCGAACCGATGGCGCGCACTTTCCAGGGCCAGCGCGCCCGGCGGTAAGGGCCGGGCAAAGGCGCGCAGACGCCCATCAGCGCGATGCCGTGCTCGGGCGGCCGGGCGCGCACTTGCAGGCGCTGGCCGTTGAGCCACGCGCCGCGGTCCCGCCAGCCCGTGTACATTTCGTTCAACAAAGGGAAGTAGGCCGCGGCCAGCAAGGGTTGGCCCTGCGCGTCCACATAGGCCACCGACACGCCCCACACGGGCAGGCCGAAGGCGAAGTTGTGGGTGCCGTCCAGGGGATCCACGATCCAGGCGCCGGCCGGAGAGGGCGTGTAGGTCGCGGCGCTCTCTTCGCTGATGACCACCGCGTCAGGATCGGCCGCACCCAACAGCCGCCGCGCCAGCGCATCGGCCGCGGTGTCGGCCTCGGTCACCAAAGTGTGGTCGGCTTTGCGGTTCGCGGGCCGACCCGTGGGGCGGAAGGCCCGGCGCAGCAACGCGCCCACCTGCCGGGCCACGGCCTGAGCCAAGTCGAAACGGGTTTGGACATCGAGCATGACGAACGCCTCGGAGCAGAAGATGAGGGCACGATACGCCGTGTCCGACGCGACAAAGCCCCCGGTCCACGACCGAGGGCCCTGTGGTCGGGGCGGGCGGATTTGAACCGCCGACCCCCGCAACCCCATTGCGGTGCGCTATCCGGACTGCGCCACGCCCCGACGCGCTTCGATTATAACCGCACTTGGCACAGAGTGCAAGCCTCGCGGGGCCAAAACCTCGCCCCGCGGAGGGCGACCAGCCCGCCGGGGGTTCAGTCCGCGTCCGGCGGCCGCGGCGCGGACGGGAGGTGCACAAACCACCAGCGGGGCAGATGACGCCAACGCTCCGGCGCGGCCACGGGCGCGCGGGTGGCCCAAAGCGTGAGGTCGTACAGTTGCCGCAACGCGGGGTCGCGGAGGTGGTTTTCGCCCGTGCGCAAAGAGCGCAGGTAGCCCGGCGGCAGGGCGCGCTCGTAGTGGCCGGGCCGCCAAAGACGCCCGTCGGCATCGGGCAGGCGGGCCAGGAAGGGGTCGGTCAGGGCCCAGACATCCAGCACCATTTTCTCGGTGCCGGCCCAATAGCCGAACATGCCCACGCTGTCCACCACCGCGATGGGCTCCGCGCTGGAGCGGAAGGTGTAGCCCATCTGGCTCCAGGCGTACGGCGGGAAGAAGGGCGGCGCGTCAGGCTCGAGCCGCCACGCCACATAAGTCAGCAGGGAGGTGTAACGGAAGTAGCGCCCGCGCTCGTCGCCCACGCCCCATTGCAGGTAGAAGTCGGGTTCCACATAGTGATCCCACGGGCTGGTGACCGGCGTGTGGGGGAAGAGCAGCGCGTAGAGGCCCAGGGCCGCGAGCGCGGCCTTGGGACGCCAGCCCCGCCAGGTCGGGGGTGGGGCCAGGATCAGCCCGCCTCCGAGGAGCCATACATAGAGGAAGGCCGGGAAGCGTCCGGCCATGAAGTCGCCGCCGACCCAGGTCAAATCCAGGGCGTAGAGGGCCGCGCCCGCGACCAGCATCCGCCCCTGGACGCCCCCGCGGTGCAGCAGCCGCGCCGCGAAAAGCAGGATCAACGCCAGGGTCACGGGATCCAACAGCATCTGGCCGACCCAGTAGCGCAGGCCCTGGGCCAGAACCGTCGCCCGCGGCAGGCCGTGGAACATCTTGGCGTACACGGGGTTGGGCACGGGCGAGCCGTAGTAGGCCAGCGCGAAGCCGTACCACAAGCCCGCGGGGATCAGCCCCGGGAGCAGACCGCGCCCCCAATCCCGGCGTGGGAGGGCGCGGGCCTGCCAGGCGCGTTGCAACCACGCGGGCGCGATCAGGGCCAGCAGGTCCAGGCGGGTCAGAGCCACCAGGCCGGCCCACGCGTTGAGCCGCGGCCACGCCCGGAGGTCGTCCCCCGCAGCAGGCAGGTAGGCGTGCAAGAAGCCGCTGAGCGTCCAGTAGGCCAGGGCGGTCTCCAGGCCCGAGGTGGTGTAGTCCATGAAGCCGTTGCTGACCAGCCAGGCGGCCAGCAGCAGGGCGTGGGCCTGGGGAGTGGGCAGGCGCTGACGCCAGCGCTGCCAGGTGAGCGCGGTGAAGAACAGGCCCGGCAGCAGGGCCAGCAGATAGCCGTCGCGCAGCCCGACCCGCAGCGCGGCCAGGATGCCGTACCACAGGGGGCCGGTGAAGGTCTGCACCCGCCAGCCCGTGTTCCACACGGGGCCGTGGCCGGCCCAGAGTTGCTCCACCGAGCGCAAATAGATGTAGGCATCATCGCACAGCCACGCGTTGCGCAGGGCGGTGATGACGAACAGGGCCCACAGGCCCCAGCGCAGCCAGGCCCAGCCCGAGGATTCAGCGTCGGGCCGCGCGGACTTCGAATTCATCGAAGGCCACCTCGAAGTCCCCGTGGTCGAGGGTGCCGACGAACAACCCGGCGTCGCCGGGCTGGCGCAGGCTGGTGTCGCTGATCAAGGCGACGGGATAGTCGTTGACCCACAAGGCCAGATGGGGGCCGAAGCAGATCAGGCCGATCTCGTTCCATTGGGTGGGCTCGAAGGCCGCCTCGGGCGGGAGCGGTTCGAGGCCGCTCAAGAAGTCGAATTCGCCCGCCTCCATTTTGCCGATGTAGTAGTAGCCGTCCGCGGTCAGCGCGGCCGCGTAGAAGGTGTTGATGTCCTGGTAGCGGCACAGCAGCCCGAAGTCGCCGTCCTCCACAGGGCGCACGAGCCGCGCTTTGATTTTGACCACCACATCCGCGATCTGAAGGTCGGTGGTGAAGGTGTGCAGGAAGTTGGGATTCAGAAGGGTCACATACATCGCGCCGTCCGCGTAGCGGATGCGGGCCTCGGGGTCGTCGGGGTCGGAGGTCCAGCCGGGCGTGGGGGTGTCGAGGGCGTCCTGCTCCAGCACGGGGCCCGGATGACGCCAGATTTCCTCCAGCCCCCGGGTCGGGGTCGGCCGCGAGGATGGCGCCGCGGTGGGCCGCGCGACCCGGCCCTGCCGCGCGGCCTCTACCAGAGGTTGGGCCAGATCCACGGGGCGCAGCGCGTTGATGAAGCCGCCGATGGGCACGCACGCGTCGCGTTCGTCCACGACGCCGTCGTGGTTGGTGTCCACCAGCACGCGGCAATCCACCACCTCCGCGTCCTCGCCTGCGCCCAGGCGGGTGGGCACGGCCACCAACTCGCCGCGCGCGTTCAGGGCCGCGCCGCCGCTGTTGCCGCCGGCCAGGGTCGCGGTGGTCTTGATGAAGGCCCGCGGGCCGTAGGGCGGGTCTTCGATGAAGCCCGCCACTTCGCCTTTGGTGAGGGTGATGGTGTCGCCCCCGATGCCGGGATAGCCCAAAATCACCAGTTCGTCCCCCAGGCGCAACTCGGACGCGCTGCCCAACGGCAGATAGGGGAGATTCAGGCCCTCGGTGGGCACCGGGCGGCCCTGGAGGTCGCGCGCGACGCGCAGCACGGCCAGGTCCAGATCCCAATCGGCTTGCAGCACCTCGGCGAAGTATCGGGGCTGGGGCGGCCGGTCTTCGCGTTCGGTGACCAGAATCAACAGCGAGACCGCGTCCACATCGTCGTCCGCGGTGGGGAGCGCGATGTGCGCGTTGGTCAGAATGAGCCCGTCGGGGCTGATGATGCTGCCCGAGCCGGTCCAGACGGGGTCGTTTTGCTCGTCCAGGGCCACGATTTGCACCACCGCGCGGAAGGGCACCTGGGTCATGGTGTCGGTCGCGGGCGTGGGTGCCTCCGTGGACGCCTCGGTCGCGGCCGCGGCGGGCGTGGACGACGCCACGGGCTCGGGCGGCACGGGGGTCGGTCCGGGCAGCAGCGCGACGCCGGCGACGAACAATCCCCCGCATCCCAGGCACACGGTCAGCAGGGCGATGAAGATGGCGCCTATCCAGATCCAGGTTCTACCGCGGCGCGTGGACGCCCGCGGCGAGGGCGTGAAAGTGCTCATGAGTCCAGGGTTCCTTCGTCGAGATTCATCCTCGGCCTGGCGGGTCGGGGAACAGCACCCGCTGGGGGCCGCGGTCCACTTCCCAGGGGTACACGATGTACGCGTCGGTGACCGCGGCGTAATAGTCGGGTCGCAGGGAGCCGAACAGGCTGCGATAGGGGTTGAAGTGCAGCACGCAAGTGTAGGGTTGCCCGCCCGCGGCCAGCACCCGAGCCCGCACCGCGGTCATGGTGCGGCCCGAGCCCCAGACATCGTCCACGATGAGGGTGGTGCGGCCGCGCAGCAACTCTTCTTCGGGGAACTGCAAGAACTGAGGCCAGGCGCTGAGTTTGGCCTTGTGCATCGCCAACTCGGCGGGGAAGTCCACCGACGCGGTGAGGATGTGGGTGATGTCCAGGGCCTCGGCCAGCAGGCCGCCCGGCACCAGCCCGCCGCGCGTGATGACCACCATGGCCGCGAATTCGGTGTCGAATTGGGGAATGAGGTGGTCAATGAGTTGGTCCACATCGTCCCAGGTGAGCAGTTCCCGTCGCATACTCGTGCCTCAGAGGGGGAATGGGCTCCGCGGCGGCCAAGCGCCGTAGCCTGCACTTGCATTATACCAATGAACGGCTCGGCCCCGCGGCTGTGCTAAAATTCCTTTCGATAAGTTCGGAACGCGAACCGAGAGAGCGTGGAAGATGGCCGAAGTTTTCGCCACCTGGGCGCCTGCGCCCGAGCATCGTTATCCTGGGCACCCTGAAGGGCCGCAGCGTCTGCAGGGCTTGGCCGACTTGCCCCAGACCGCGGACGGCACCGTGTGGCTGGAGCCCAGCCCCGCGCCTGTGGAGGCCCTGGCCCGGGCCCACGATCCGCGGCACATCGCCTATCTCGAGGCCGTGTCCAAGCAGGGGCCCGCGGTCATCGACTACGCGCCCACTTATGTCACGCCCTCCTCCTTCGACGACGCCCGGCGGGCCGCGGGCGGCACCCTGGCCGTCTTGGACGCGGTGCTGGCCGGCCCCGACCGGCGGGGTTTCGCCTGGGTGCGCCCGCCCGGACACCACGCCACCCGCACCCAGGCCATGGGCTTTTGCCTGTTCAACAATGTGGCCGTGGCCGCGCATCAGGCGCTGGCCCTGGGCCACGGGCCCGTGCTCATCGTGGACTTCGACGCCCATCACGGCAACGGCACCCAGGACATCTTTCGCCACGAGCCCCAGGTGGCCTATTTCTCGACCCATCAGGAGGACATTTATCCCGGCACCGGCGCGTTCGAGGACGAGCCCCAGGCGCGGGGCCGCATCGTCAATGTGCCGCTGCCCGCTTTGACGGGCGACGACGGGTATCGCCGCGTGTTCGAGGAAGTGCTGTGGCCCTGGGCGCTCAGACTGCGTCCGGCGTTGGTGCTGGTGTCCGCGGGTTTCGATGCGCATTGGCGCGACCCGCTGACCCGGCTGGGGCTTTCTGCCCTGGGCTTCGCGCACCTGGCGCGGCTGTTGCTCGCCCTGGCCGCGGAGACCGCGGCCGGGCGCATCGTGTTCGTCCTCGAGGGCGGCTACGACCCTCAGGCCGTGGCCGAGAGTGGACGCGCGGTGTGGGCGGTGCTGCACGGGCACGAGCCGCCCCCCGCCGCGCTGGGCCCCTCGCCTTATCCCGAGCCCGACATCGCGGAACGGGTGCACTACGCCCGCCGCTTGCACGGTTTGCCATGAGCGCGTTGGAGAAGAAGCCCTTGAGGGGTGTTGGGGACATCCGGCGGGCGCGGCGTCTGGGGTTCGCGTTCGCCAGCCTGCTGCTGGGCCTGCTCCTGATGGCCGCGACCCAGGCCGCGGCCCAAGCCGTGCTGTGGCAGGTGGAGCCGGTGGCCTACCCGCGCGGGGCCGCGTATGTGAGCGTGTACGGCCCCGACGGCTTCTTTTTGCCCGATTTGTCCTCCGAGGCGTTCACCGTGCTCGAGGCCGGCGCGCCGCGGCCCGTGGAGGAGGTCCAGGTCGAGCGCCCCGGTTTGCACATCGCGGTGGCGCTGAACCCCGGCCGCGCGTTCGCCATTCGGGATGTGCGCGGCGTGCCCCGGCATCTCTACATTTTTTACCAACTCCAGTCGTGGTTGGAAAAGGCTCCGGCCGGGCACGACGACTTGAGTTTGCTCACCCTCAACGGCCCCACGCTGACCCACACCGACGACCCTCGGGCGCTGTTGGACGCGCTGACCGACTACTACGCGCTGCACAGCGCGGACTTCCGCACCATGACGCCCGAACTCACGCCCCTGATTCACGCCATCACCCAGGCCGCGGCTCCTTCGCCGCGGCCCGGCATGGGACGGGTCGTGCTGTTCATCACCGCGCCGGTGCCCGAATTGCAGCCCGGCGACCTGGATCTGCCCCGTCGGCGGGCCCAGGAGGCGCATGTGCGCCTCTGGGTGTGGCTGGTGGCCCCGCCCTCCGAGGCCCGCACCGCGCAGGGCCGCATGTGGGCCCAACTGGCCGCGGACACCGGCGGTCAGTTCCTCGTGTTCTCGGGGCAAGAGGTGCTGCCCGACCTGGCCGCCTCCTTCGCCGCGCTGGACGGCGTGTACCGGGTCGTCTATACCCGGGAGCAGGCCAAGCCGGGCACCTATCCCGTGCAGGTGCGGGTGCGCACGCCTTACGGCACCCTGGAGACGGAGGAGGTGCTGCTGGAATGGAATCCGGCCCCGCCTCAGGTGCGCTGGCTGGTGCCGCCCCAGGATGTAACCCGGCGGCCCCCCGCGCCGGACGCCGATCCCACCACCTGGCAACCCACCGCGCAGCGCCTGGAGGTGGCGGTGACTTTCCCGGACGGGCAAAACCGTCCCTTGCGCCGCAGCGCGCTGTGGGTGGACGGCGAAAAAGTGGCCGAACACACCGCGCCGCCCTTCGAGCGCTTCGAATGGGACCTGACGGGCTATACCCGCACCGGAACGCACACGCTGCAAATCGAGGTCGAGGATGTGTTGGGCCTGGTCGGCGCTTCGCCCCAGGCCGAGGTCACGGTGCGGGTGGCGAGCGCGTCCGAGCCCGCGGCCACGCCGCAGAC
>JAADEN010000141.1 GCA_013153375.1 Chloroflexota bacterium
GCCGAGGAGATATTAATACCCGAAACGCGCAAGGCCACGCCCCATTTGACTACTGCCACAGTGCGCCTTCCGCAAGCCCCCCTTAAGGGAGGTTCTGATGCCGCGCAACATTCAACGCGTCCTATGGATCGAGGATAAGACTTATCTGGAACTGGCCTACCTGGTGCCACCGGTGCTCATGGACGGACGGTACGATCTGGAGGTGGCCCAGGACGCTTCGGAGGCCGTGGACTATCTCGCCAGGGGAAAGCGGGGGAAATTCGACTTGCTGGTTTTCGACCTGGATCTACCTCCTGGTGACTGGAAACCCTTCGTCGAGTTCTATAAGCGCTATGAACGTCGGGGGCAAGAACCAGCTATGTTGGGCCTGGAGTTGCTCCACTTTCTACGCACCGGCCGAGGACGCCGTCGAAAGTTTTGGGAACGACAGGATGGGTCTTTGAAGGCGCTGCTCCAAATCTTGTATCGTGATTACCACACCACACCTGTGGCCGTTCTTTCTATCTATACTTATCGGGTCAAGGAGAACTTGGCTCGTTTGCTGGGCATTGAAAACGACGCCAAGGCCCAAAGGGACCTGTTAATCCAAAAAGAGGCCGGTATGGCACGTACTACTTTGTTACGCCTTTTACGCCAAATGGAAAGATTTTATCCTGATCGTCAACAAGGAGATTGAACATGCCCCTGTCCGACGAGGTGCGTAATCTCCTGGAATTCAGCATCGAACTCTTGGTTATCGGGGGTGGCTTACCCTCCCTGTTCCTACAGCGCCCTGCGTGGTTACGGGAATTGCGTCAGCGCTATTCCGTATGGCGCGCCATTCCCGGCCTCAATCGCATTGATGCGCTGGCGGTCGTGCCCCCGATACTGGGTATAGTGGTGTTATTTCATTTATGCATCGCCGCTGGATGGTGCCCGTGGGACGAAACAGTCACGCGCACCGTGTTCTATGCCTCCTTGTTCATCGCTTTTATCTTCGTCGCAGTGTTATGGTATCAGGTGCGCATGACAGCTTTTACGCAGGCTACCCTGCGCATGTTTTGGCTGGCGTGGTATATGCTGCGAAAAAGTAGTCCCAAGCCTACCGCCGTCACACTTCCAAGCGCCATAAACGGCAGGGACAACGACAATGATGAACCCACCGACGAGGCTTCTTTGCCGGAAATCCATGAGAGCCCACATATCCCCGGGTGCTGGAACCGGTGCGTTGCTTGGCTACAAAGCCATCTTGTTCCAAGGAAGCCAGAAGAATGGCGCACGAAGGTCATTCGTGATTTGGGCCGTTTGGGCGCCAACACACGCACACCCCAGGAAACCGTGTTCGTGCTAAAGGCGCTTGGGAATCTAGCTTATGTCGTCCCCGTAACCACCTCAGGGAAAGAAAGCGCTTTGGCCCAGTTGACCGAGGCCACCTCTCGCACTTTATGGCCCCTGGAAGCTTCGGATCAGGAGGCCTTCGAACGCGCCATCCGGGTCTTCGAAAATGTGTTGAAACGCTGGACCGAGGAGAAAGGGAAACTCCTTGCAGAAAATGACGAGCGAAGCGGCATCATGGCCGAATCTCCTCTCATGCCTCATTTGTATCGCTTAGGGCGTGAAATTCTGAACCATTTTCCTCTCCTAACAAAACGTTATTTAAAAATGTTCACCCCGCACGACGATGTGCGCGACAATAACAGTGAAGCCCATTTGCTCTTTCTCCTGGGACTTCAGGCCACAGGCAATGAGCAATGGGAACCATTACTCTACATTCTGGAAAAACTGCGCGAATATACAACTTGCACTTTTGGACCAAATATGAAGCAGGATACCGGGCAAAAACCGCGCTGTGTTCGCTCCATGCCCGGCTACAATCAAGACGATGACCTGCAATGGCTCGAAAAGTGCGAACCTACCCTCTGGTTTCTTGGCCTTGTGGCCTATCTACAGCAGCATACGTCCGCCAGTTGGCCCTGGCTACGAAAATATCTTATCCGCCTTTGGCCTTGGGATGAAGGCGACGAGGCCCGGCAGGAGTTACGCTGTGCCTTGGAGCAGGCTCAACGCTTCTTTACCACCGTGGTCTTCCAACCTGAAACCGCGCACGCGGTGGCCTGTCTGGCCCAGCGCCTGTTCCCTGAAGACAAGGTGTCCCAGGCCCCCTGGAACCTCCTCTGCGACGATGAGGAGGCCAGAACCACAACCACCCCCGCCCGCGATACGGACAGGGGTGGCGTAAAAGCGGCGTAACAATCGCGATCTCACGCCCCGAACAAACTCGCGTTCACCTCGGCCAGTTGCTCCGGCGTGGGGCGCAGGCGGTCGGGCGTCAGCCGGTTCAGCGGCTCATCGGGCAGGTTCAGGATCTCGTACAGGTTGGGCGCTTCAGGGTCAATGTACAACAGGCCCGTGAGCAGCACATTCTGCGCGTAACTCTCCTCAATGGCCTTGATGGCCCCAAAGCGATCCGTGGGATCGTAGTCCGCCGCGACCTGCTTGAGCACGATGGCCGAACCGTCGTGCAAGCGGATGGTGCGCGCTTCGCCGGGCTCCATGCCCTTATCGAGCCAGATCTCCTCGCGCGGGGGCACGAAGTCGATCTGGTGCAGCGCGGCTTCGTGGTCCTTGGCCCAGGAGTAGGAATAACGCGACTCCGGCTGGTTGTTGAAGGTCACGCAGGGGCTGATGATGTCGATGACGGCCAGCCCTTTGTGATGATACGCGGCCTTGAGCAGGGTCTTGACCTGCTTGGGATCGCCGGCGAAGGTGCGGGCCACGAAGGTCGCGTTGGAGGCCAGGGCTTCCATGCAGATGTCAATGGGCATGTACGGGTTCTCGCCCTGGCGCTTGAGCCGCAGGCCCTTGTCCGCGGTGGCCGAGAACTGCCCTTTGGTCAGGCCGTACACGCCGTTGTTGGCCACGATGTACACCAGCGGCACATTGCGGCGGATGATGTGCTTGAAGTGGCCCATGCCGATGCTGGCCGTGTCGCCGTCGCCGCTCATGCCGATGCCCTTGATGGTAGGGTCGGCCACCAGCGCGCCCGTGGCCAGCGGGGGCATCCGTCCGTGCAGGCCGTTGAAGCCGAAGGAGCGGCTGAGCATGTAGGTGGGCGCCTTGCTCGAGCAGCCGATGCCGCTGAACTTGGCCACATCCTCGGGAACCACATTCATCTCGAACAGCGCGGAGATGATCTGGCTGAGGATGGAGTTGTGGCCGCACCCCTGGCACAGCGTGGAGGGCGCGCCTTTGTAATCCGCTTTGGTCAAACCAATGGCGTTGGTCTTGGCCATGGCTGTCTCTCCTGCTTACTTCTGGATGCCCGAGACCACCCATTCGGCGGTCAGCGGCAAGCCGTCCGAGCGGCTGTGGGACACGATGCGGCCGGCCAGTTCGGGATAGGCCATGCGCAGCAGTTGCGCCATTTGGCCGTCCCGATTGGCTTCCACCACATAGACCACCTCGTGCGCGGCGATGAAGTCGCCCACCTCGTCGTGGAAGGGCACGGCCCGCACCCGGAGGTAATCCGTGGGCAAATGGTGCTCGTGGAGGAGGATGTGGCGGGCCTCGACGATGGCCGGGTCGGTGGAACCGTAGGCGATGATGCCCACCTGGGCGTCGTCCATGGTGTCGAGCACGGGTTTGGGAAGGTATTTGCGGCCCAGGTGGTACTTCTTCTTGATGCGCTGATTGATGCGCACCCAGACATCGGGGTCTTCGCTGTAGCGCGCGCACTCGTCGTGGCCCGTCCCGCGGGTGAAGTAGGCCGCGCCGGGATAGCGGTTGCCCATGACCGTGCGGTACGGCACGCCGTCGCCGTCCACATCCTCGTAGCGGCACCAGCGGCGGCCCTCCTCGGCCCACTTCTTCAGGTCCTCCTCCCACAGCACCTTGCCCCGATCCATGGGTTGGTCGGGGTACTCGAAGGGCTGGCCCATCCAGTGGTTCATGCCCAGGTCCAGGTCCATGAGCACGAAGATGGGCGCTTGCAGACGCTCGGCGATGTCCAGCGCACGCCAACCGTATTCAAAGGCCTCGTTGATGTTGGCCGGGAAGAGCATGATGTGCTCGGTGTCGCCGTGGCTGAGGAAGTAGGTGAAGGTGATGTCGCCCTGTTGGGTGCGGGTGGGCAGGCCCGTGCTGGGGCCGACCCGCTGCACATCCACCAACACCACGGGCACTTCCGCGTAGTAGGCCAGGCCCACGGCCTCGGCCATCAGACTGATGCCCGGCCCCGAGGTGGAGGTCATGGCCCGCAGGCCGGCCCAGCCCGCGCCGATGGCCATGTTGATGGCCGCGAGTTCGTCCTCGGCCTGGATGCTGGCCACGGTGTGTTTCTTCGTCACGGGATCACGGCGCAGTTTGGGGATGTATTGGTTGATGGTCTCGGCCACGCTGGACGCGGGCGTGATGGGATACCAGGCCAGAAACTGGAGACCGCCGAACAGCGCGCCCAGGGCCAGAGCCTCGTTGCCGTCCTCCAAGATCAAACCGCGGGTGGCCTCCATCGGTTCCACCCGGAAGGGGTCTTGCTTTTCCAGGTTCTCCGCGGCCCATTCGGCGGCCATTTGGACCACCTTGAAGTTCAAGTCGGTGGCCGACGCTTTGCCGTGGAAGTGGTAGCGCAGGGCTTCGTGGATGGCTTCCAGGTCGATGCCCAACATGTGGGCCAGCACGCCGACATAGACCATGTTGGCCACATAGTCCCGCAACTTGGGCGGCGCGCCCGACTCCCGGGCCAGTTTGCGCGCCGGCATGGGATAGGCCACCACATCGTCGCGCATCTGGCGCGGGCGCAGGTGGTCGGCGTAGAAGAACGCACCGCCGGGCATGAGCATGGCCAGGTCGTCGTCGATGGTGGCCGGATTCATGGCCACCACGATCTCGTGCCGATCCCGGCGGGCGATGAAGCCCTCTTTGCTCACCCGAATGGTGTACCAGGTGGGCAGGCCCTGAATGTTGGACGGGAACAAGTTCTTGCCCGACACGGGAATGCCCATCTTGAACAAAGCGCGCAAGATGGTGAGATTGGAGGTTTGACTTCCCGTGCCGTTGATGGTGCCCACGGTGATGGAAAAGTCGTTGACCACCTCGGAACGCGCCGCGGCCGAAGCCGGCTGAGAAAGGCTTTCGCTCATTCTTCTTCCTCCCAGAAGGGTTCGGGGGAAAGCAGATGCTCGGTTTGGGGCTCACGCTGTTTGAGCATGTCCAGATGCTCTTCGAACCACTTTTGGGCCTGATCGTAATCCTCGGCGATGATGTATTCTACAATGCGTTGGTGATACTTCCAGACTTCGCGCAGGAACGCGATGTCCGCGTAGCGGTTGAGGCCGACGGCTTCGTAGATGTCCCAAAAGGCTTCGATGATGCCCTTGACGAAGGTGTTTTGGAGACGGCAGTAGAGGGTGAGATGGAGGTCACGGTGCTCGCGATGCGGGATGCGGGGCGGGCGGTCATTCAGTTTTTCCCAGGCCCGCTGGATCAGTTCCTCCAGATGGCGTCGGTCCTCGTCGGTGAGGGCCTGGGCCGCGCGGCGGAAGAAGGCCCGCTCCACCTCTTTGCGCAATTCGGCGAACTGGTCGAAATAGGAGCGATCCAGGGCCACGGCCACCCGCAGGCTCAGGCTGACCGCGGGGGTGAACGAATAAGGCCGCAGCCGGATGCCGACTTTGGGCTTGGCGTCCACCAGCCCCAGGGCTCGGGCTACGGCCAGTTGCTCGCGCAGGTTTGGCACGCTGCTGCCCAATTTTTTGCTGATCTGCTCCAGCGGGGGCAGACGTACCTCACCTTGGGTCGGGTCCTCACCCCGCTCTTGGGCTTCGTGATAAGCGTGGATGAGATATTGTAGGAAAAGGGACAGTTCGGGTTTCCGCATGGGCCGACCTCAGGGCAAAATTTTCAAACTAAATAGTTTGATTTGAGGATGCAGGGGGATTGTACCTTAGGCTCTCTGACCCGTCAAGCGCCGCTCAAATCGTAGAGTGCACCGAACATGATCCTTCGGTAAAAATAAGATGTTCATCCCCCGCCCGTATTCCCGCGCGGGCCCGCGGGTGGGCTATAATGAAGGCCCGTATGCTGTCGCATTCTCTCCGGGAGGAATCTCATGCCCGACCTCGCGCCCGACATCCTGCAAATCTTGCAGCATCCCCGCTTCACCGCCTTGCCCTGGGACGCCGACCAAGTGCCCCCCCACTACGGCGGGTATAGCATCCTCAACATCCCGACCAGCGTCGCGCAGGCCCTGGGCGCGCCCGCGCTGGGGCCCGCGCCGCCCCTGGTGCCCGAACTGCGCGCCGCCTGGGGCGAGCGTCCCCGGCGCATCGTGCTGCTTTTGGTGGACGGCCTGGGTTGGAACCTGTTTCAGGCCGCGCGCGAGCAGGGACGCCTGGCCGGATGGCAGACGCTGTGGGAGAAGGGCACCCTGGGCGTGCTCACCTCCATCACGCCCAGCACCACGGCCGCGGCCATCACCACTTTGTGGACCGGCTGCTCCGCGGCCGAGCACGGCATCACCGGCTACGAGATGTGGCTCAAGGAATACGGCCTCATCGCCAACATGATCGTGCACAGCCCCTCCTTCTTCCAAAGCGGCGGCGCGGGGTTGCTCAAACACGCGGGCTTCGACCCCAAGACTTTCCTCTCGCAGACGCCCTTGGGTGTGCACCTCAAGGCCGCCGGCGTTCAGACCTACGCGCTCCAGCACTACACCATCGCCAACTCGGGCCTCTCGACCATGCTCTTCCGCGAGGCCGAGGTGCAATCCTTCGCCACCCTGGCCGATTTGTGGATCGGCTTGCGTCAGTTGCTCGAAACCCCCACCGAGCAGCCCCAGTACATTTGGGTCTATTGGTCCGCGGTGGACAGTTTCAGCCACCGCTTCGGCCCCCGGGATGAGCGGGTCTTCGCGGAGTTGGAGGCCCTGGCCTGGACCTGGGAGCGTTTCTTCTGGCAGGATCTCTCGCCCGCGGCCCGCCGCGGCACCGCGTTCGTGATCACCGCGGACCACGGGCAGATCGCCACGCCGCCCAATCCCGAGTACGAGGTGCGCAATCACCCGCGCCTGGTGCGCAACCTCTACCTGCCGCCCACGGGCGAGAACCGGCTGGTCTATCTCTACCCCAAGCCGGGGCGGGTCAAGGCCATGAAGGACTACTTCGCCACGGCCTGGCCCGACAAGTTCCGCCTGGTGCCCGTGTGGGAGGTGCTCAACGCGCGGCTCTACGGCCCCGGCCGGCCGCATCCCGACCTGCGCGATCGCCTGGGCGAGTGGTTGGCCATCCCCCGCGGGGACGCCTATCTGTGGTGGCCCGAAAAGGAGAACGAGTTGCACGGCCGGCACGCGGGCTTCCATCAGGACGAAATGCTGGTGCCCTTCCTGGCCGCGCGGCTGGACGAATGAGGCAGGTGGCGGCGCGCCTCAGGCGATGGGCGCGCCCAGTTCGCTGTCCGCGTCGGGCTGCAGTAGCACGATGCGCCCGTCGGACTGGATGGCCCCCAGCACCAACACCTCGGACATGAACGGCCCGATCTGCTTGGGCGGAAAGTTGGTCACCGCGACCACCAGCCGCCCCACCAGGGCCTCGGGGTCGGGGTAAGTGCCCGGCAGTTGCGCGGAGGTCTTCTTCACGCCGTAGGGCCCGAAGTCAATCCACATCTTGTAGGCCGGTTTGCGGGCCTCGGGGAAAGGCTCCACCCGCACCACCCGGCCCACCCGCATGGCGACCTTGGCGAAGTCGTCCCAGGTGATGGTCGGCTTTTCTGGGGCGCTCATGGGGACACCTCCTTGGCGGCCGGCGCGTCGTCCGAAGGCCAACCCAACTCGGCCAGCAGCGCGCGGTAGTCCGCGGGCGTGTTGATGTTCCAAAAGGCCCGCGCGGGGTCGAACGCGGCCAGCGCGTCCGCGGGGAAGAGGCGCACCCGCAGGCCCCGGAACGCGGCCCGAATGGAGGCCCGGGGTTGGGCCAGCGCGGCCACGAAGGCCGGCCGGGCCCGTTCCACCCGGTACACCGCGTGCAGGGGCTGGATGTCGTGCTCGTCCCGGGGCAGCGCGATGTCGTCGCCGGGGTGCGCGGCCAGGTGCGCGGTCAGGTGCTCCAGCAGCGGGCCGCTGACGAAGGGCATGTCGCAGGCCACCGCGGCCAGGAAGGGCGTGCGCGCGTGCTGCAACGCGGTGGCGATGCCGCCCAGGGGCCCGCGGTCGGGGTACAGGTCGGCCACCACGGGCGCGCCGGCCCAGGGATATTCGTCCCCCGCACGCGCCACCACCAGCACCGCGGCCGCGTGGGGTCGCACGCGGCGCACCACCCGCTGCAACAGGCGCTCAGGGCCCACGGGCAGCGTGGCCTTGTCGCGTCCCATGCGCCGGGAGTGGCCTCCGGCCAGTACGGCAACGGTCAAATCGCTGCGGGACATGGCCGCATTATACCGCGGGGCGGTGTCAAATCTCACTTGCCATCCGAGGGCAACGCGGCTATAATCGGCCCGGTGCGGGCTTGGTACATTATTCCGTGTGCCTTCCGCGGTATTTCACCCCTGGAGGGATGACTCATGGCAAAAGAGCAAGGCTATCTGGTGGCCGTGATCGGCGCAGGGCCGGCCGGGTTGTACGCAGCCCGCGAGTTGGCCTCGAAAGGCGCCAAGGTGGTTATTTTCAATCGGGACATCAAGCCCGGCGGTTTGGCCGAGTACGGCATCTATTACGACAAGTACAAGATGAAGGAGGGCCTGCGCAAGCAGTTCCGCCGCATTTTGGCCATGCCGGGCATCGTCTATCTGGGCAATGTGACCGTGGGCAAAGACCTGACCCTGGACGACCTGCGCGATTTGGGCTTTCAGGCCATTCTGGTCACCACGGGCGCGCAGGGCACCAAGCGTCTGGGCATCCCCGGCGAGGATTTGGAGGGCGTGTATCACGCCAAGGAAATCGTCTATCACTACAATCACTTGCCGCCGTATAGCCAGCGGGAATACGCCATCGGTCGCAAGGTGGCCATCATCGGCGTGGGCAATGTGATGGCCGACATCGCCACCTGGCTGGTCAAGGACAAGCAGGTGGACGAGGTGTACGCGGTGGCCCGCCGCGGGCCCTTCGAGGTCAAGTTCGACAAGAAGGAGTTCGCCCGCTTCGCCAAGAACCTGGACATCGAGGACTTCGAGCGCGAGATCGAGCGCATCAAAGACCGCCTGGCCCCCGGTCAGGATCCCGAAGAGGCCAAGCGCTTCATCTTGAGCATGCTGGAGAAGGCCAAGGAGACGGGCTCGCCCACGGTGTTCCGCTTCCGCTTCCTGTCGTCGCCGAAGGCCATTTTGGGCGACGAAAACGGGCGGGTCAAGGGGCTGGAACTGGCCGACACCCGCCTGGTGCTGCGCGAGGACGGGCGCACCAAGCCCGTGCCCACGGGCACTTCGTATGTGCTGGATGTGGACACGGTCATCTTCTCCATCGGTGATCGGGTGGATCCCAACTTCGGGCTGCCGCTGCAGTGGAACGCGTACGCCACCAACCCCGAACCGCGCTTCCCCGTGGACGGCGTGTCGTACGAGGTGTACGACCCCGAGAAGAAGCAGCCCATCGAGGGCGTGTTCGTGGCCGGTTGGGCCCGCAATCCCAGCGAGGGCTTGGTCGGCGTGGCCCGCAAGGACGGCGAGCGGGCTGCGCGGGCCGTGTTGCAGTACCTGGAAACCGTGGGCCCCACGGAGTTCGACCTGGACGCGCTGGTGGAGACCATCAAGGCCAAGGTGGGGCATCCGGTGGTGACCCAGGCCGAGGTGCAGAAACTGGAAGAGATCGAACGGGCCGAGGCCGAGAAGCGCGGCCTGCCCGAGTTCAAGTTCGACTCCAACGAGGAAATGCTGAAAGTGCTGGGCCTGCTCTAACGCGGTTCAGGACTTTACGCTATCGGGCGGGGCGGCTTGGACGGGCCGCCCCGCGGTGTTTCAGCGCCCGGGCCGCGCTTCCTGCTGTTGGCGACGGATCAGGTTGTACACCTGCCGCGCGTCCGGGATCATCTCGAACATGGGCGGCAGGTAAAAAGGATAGAACGCGCCCCAGGCTCTGTTCCTCATCAGCCAGTCGAACTCGGTGCCGAAAGTGATGGTGCCGTAGCCGTTGGCGCGCTCGGTGAGGGTGATCTTGCCCAGGGTGGCCAGATCCAGGCTCTGAACCTGGCGGCCGCCGAACAGACCTGGCGTGAGGATGATGATGCGCCGGTCGGTCAAGCCGTAGCAGGTCCTGGCCCGACGGCGGGCGTCCACGAGAAACCGCCCGACCAGCAGGTACAGTCCGCCCAGCAGGAAGGGCAGGCCGAAGAGGGGGAAGAGCCATCCGATCCAGTTCGGTTC
>JAADEN010000057.1 GCA_013153375.1 Chloroflexota bacterium
GCCACTCCAGCGCGTGCTGGAACACGGGCAGGTCGGGCGTGTGGTCCTGGGCCAGGTGCGCGGGCCGCAGGAAGGGCACCTCCGCACCGTACTCCTGGGCCACGGCCGCGATCTCGGGGTCGTCGGTGGAGACGATGACCCGGGTGACCGCGCGGGCCTGGAGGCCGGCGGCGATGCTGTAGGCCAGCAGCGGATGGCCGGCGAAGGGCTTGATGTTCTTGCGCGGGATGCTCTTGGAGCCGCCCCGCGCGGGGATGAGGGCCAATACTTCGGGCACGGTGTCCCTCCTGGCGCGTGGCCGGCGCGCGGCGACGCGCCGCGTGCCGCGCGGCTGCCCTGCACGGACAGGGTTGGGTCTCAGGCTTGATTGTACCGCGTTCGGAGGAGACGCGCGGCCGGGCCGGAGGATGGCCTCCGACCCGGCGCGCGAGGAGAGGGGTGTGCCTGCAACTACATACCGGCCAGGTAGGTGATGCCCACGGTGCCCGGCCCCACATGGACGCCCACGGTGGGGCTGGCCGGGGTGATGTATTCCTCCACGGGCGTCACATGTTCTTTGAGCATGTCCAGCAGGCGCTGGGCCTCTTCTTCCGCGTCGGCGTGCAACACCGCCACCCGCACGGGCTGGCGTCCGCCTATGCGATCCACGGCCAGGGCCACCAGGCGCTTGAGGGCCTTTTTGCGCGAGCGCACTTTCTCGACCGGCTCCACGCGGCCGTTCTGCACTTCCAAGATGGGCTTGATGTTGAGCATGGAGCCGAACAAGCGGGACGCGCCGCCGATGCGTCCGCCCCGATGGAGATATTCCAGGGTTTCGACCAGCAGGAGCACGCCGCTCCGATCGCGGGCCTGTTCGGCCACGGCCTTGGCCTGCATGAGGTCCGCGCCCTCCGCGGCCGCGCGCGCCGCGGCCACGGCCTGAAAGCCCAGGGACATGCCCACTTGCAGGGAGTCCACGATTTCGACGCGCGCCTCGGGCACCATGTCCTTGGCCTGCTCCGCGGAGGCGATGGTGCCCGAGAGTTTGGACGAGATCAGCACGGCCAGGATGTCGTAGCCCTGGTCGTGCAGGCGCTGATAGACCTCCGCGAACGCGCCGGCCGAGGGCTGCGAGGTGGTGGGCAGTTCTTTGGCCGTGCGCAGGCGACGGTAGAACTCTTCGGGGGTGATGTCCACACCGTCCAGGTAGGTCTGGGTGCCCCAAATGACTTGCAAGGGTACGACGGTGATGTTGTATTGCCGAACCAAGGATTCTGGGATGGTTGCCGTACTGTCGGTGACTACAGCCACAGGTTTGCTCATGGGGCTCGGCTCCTCGAGAGGGGATAAGAGGCGGACAGGTCACAACAAGATAACCCCGAGGGCGCGCAGAAGTCGCGCCGCGCACGACTTGACAAAGCCCCCGCTTCTCAGTAGAATTGAGGCTGCCAGTACGGAAGTGCCGAGGTAGCTCAGGAGGTAGAGCAGCGGACTGAAAATCCGCGTGTCGCCAGTTCGACTCTGGCCCTCGGCACTGGGCTGCCCTCCTCCCCACGGCTGAGGGCCGGAACCGTCCACAAGCGGGCGTAGTTCAGTTGGTAGAACGCCTCCTTGCCAAGGAGAAGGTCGCCGGTTCGAGTCCGGTCGCCCGCTCTGGAGGGCAAAGGGCCGAGGGTCGGATTTTGCCCTCGGCCTTTCTTTCTCTATCTCTATATGGCGACGTAGCCAAGTGGTAAGGCAGGGGCCTGCAAAGCCCTGATTCGCGGGTTCGAATCCCGCCGTCGCCTTCACCCCGCCCCTGGGCGGGGTTCTTCTTTGCCCGTGGTACAATTGCCTCCGGCCCGCGGCGCGCCGCGGCCTCAAAATCTTTCCCCCAGAGGCCAAGCATGGTGGACCCACGCCAAATGCCCCTCGACGAACAACTGGATTTGCTCTTCCAGGGCACCGAATACGGCGACCCCGAACTGGAACGGGCCATGCGCCGGGAATTGCGGGCGCGCCTGGAGGAATCGCAACGCACGGGCCGGCCGCTGCGGGTGTATCTGGGCGTGGACCCCCGCACTTCGGACCTGCACCTGGGCCACACGGTGCCCATGCGCAAACTGCGCCAGTTCCAGGACCTGGGCCACACGGCCATCTTCCTCATCGGCACGTTCACCAGCCTGGTGGGCGACCCCGGCGACAAGGACAAAGCCCGGGCGCTGATGTCCTTCGAGGAGGTCATGGCCAACGCCAAGACCTACACCGAGCAGGCCTTCAAGGTGCTGGACCCCGAGCGCACGGTCATCCGCTACAACCACGAGTGGTTGGGCGACCTCAAGTTCGGCGATTTGATTCACATTGCCTCGCACTTCACGGTGCAGCAGTTCCTGGCCCGCGACAATTTTCGCAAGCGCCACGAGAAGGGCGATCCCATCCATCTGCACGAGTTCTTCTACCCGCTGATGCAGGGCTACGACGCGGTGGCCTTAGAGACCGATGTGCAAATCGGCGGCACGGACCAGACCTTCAACATCATCGTCGCGGGGCGCAAACTGCAAGAGGCCTTCGGGCAGCGGCCCCAGGTGGGCATCCTTCTGCCGTTGCTGCCGGGCACCGACGGCAAGACCAAGATGAGCAAGTCCCTGGGCAACCACATCCCCCTCACCGCCACGCCCGAGGACATGTACGGCAAGATCATGAGCGTGCCCGACGAGGCCATGCCCCTGTACATGCGCCTGCTCACCCGCTGGGGCCCGCAGGAGATTCAGGCCCTGGAAGCCGACTTGCAGGCCGGGCGGCTGCATCCCCGAGATTTGAAGATGCGCATCGCCCGGGAGGTGGTGGAAATCTTCCACGGGCCCGAGGCCGCGGCCCGGGCCGAGGCCCACTTCGTGCGGGTGTTCCAGCAGCGCGACCTGCCCGAAGACCTGCCCGAATACACCCTGAAGCCCGGCCAGACGGTGCTGGATGTGCTGGTGGACGCGGGTTTGGTGAGCAGCCGCAACGAGGGGCGGCGCATGGTCAACCAGCGCAGCGTGCGCCTGGACGGCCAGGTGCTGACCGACGCGTTGGCTCCCTTCCCGGGGCCGGGCGTGCTGCGGGTGGGCAAGCGGCGCTTCGTGCGCGTGGTGGAGGCGTAGGCCATGACGCGCTTCGGCTGGTGTTCGGCGACGACCGCATTGCGCGGCATGGCCTGTATGGTCATGATGATGGCTTGGCGCGCGTAAACTTCGCGGCGGCGTGGGAAACTGCGCCGCCTTTTTGTTTGGCTGGCTTTGGCAACCCCATGCACCAAGGAGGACTTATGAGTCACGCACAACCCTCTCCCCAGTGGCACCTGGGCACCTGGGCCCTGCACGGCGGCGACGATCCGGGTTTGCATCCTTATCATTCCCATTTGCCCGTGATCTTCCCCACCAGCACATACGCGTTCCCCGATGTGGCCACGGGCGCGGCCATCTTCGGCGGCGAGCAGCCCGGCTATGTGTACGGCCGGGTGGGCCATCCCAACGCGGATCATCTGGCCCGCAAGATCGCGCTGCTGGAGGCCTACGACTTCTTGCGGCAGGGCACTCCGCCCGAGGAGGCCGCCGCGGGGCTGGTGTTCGCGTCGGGCATGGCGGCCATCACTTCCGCGCTGCTGGCCCGGGCCCAAAAGGGTTCCACCATCATCGCCCAGAAGGTGGTCTATGGCACGACCTTCGTCTTCTTGCACAAGGTCGCGCCCGAACTGGGCATTCAGGTGGTGTTCGTGGACGGCGACGACCCCGAGGCCTGGGAGAAGGCCTTCCGGGAGCATGTCAAGGTGACCTGGGCCTACATCGAGAGCCCGGCCAACCCCACGCTGGACATCACCGACATCGGCATGGTGGTGGATCTGGCTCATCGGGCCGGCGCGTGGGTCATCATGGACAACACCTTTGCCACGCCTTACTGCCAGCGTCCGCTGAGCCTGGATGTGGATGTGGTGGTCCACAGCACGACCAAGTACATCTCGGGCCACGGCCAGGCCATCGGCGGCGCGGTGGTCAGCCGGGATCTGGACTTCATCCACGGGCCGGTCAAGGACATGCTCAAGACTTTCGGCGGCATGATGGGCCCCTTCGAGGCCTGGATGACCATGATGGGCTTCAAGACCTTCGAGATTCGGATGCAGCGCCATTGCGAGAACGCGGCCCGCATCGCCCGTTTCCTGGCCCAGCATCCCAAGGTGGCCCAGGTCTTCTACCCCGGCCTGCCCGAGTTCCCCGGCCACGAGGTGGCGCGCAAGCAGATGCACTGCTTCGGCGGCATGATTTCCTTCGAACTCAAGGGCGGCTATGACGCGGGCGTGCGTCTGATGGAGAGCGTCACCCTGCCCGCGCTGGCCGTCAGCCTGGGCAAGGTGGACAGCCTCATCGAGCATCCGGCCAGCATGACCCACGCCAAGGTGCCGCCCGAGGAGCGCCAGCGCATGGGCATCACCGACGGCCTGGTGCGCTTCTCGGTGGGCATCGAGCCGGTGGAAGATTTGTTGGCCGACCTGGAGCGGGCGTTGGAACAGGTCTGAGCGGGCCCGAGCCGTTCACGAAGCCCGGTCGCCGTGTGAGCGGGGCCGGGCTTTTTCGTTTGCGGCCGCGTCCCGGCCCGCAAGGAAGGCTTCCACCACGGGCAGGATGCGTTCCAGGACGCCCGGCTCGCTGCGGAACCAGCGGATGCGGGGGTCGCGGCGGCGGAACCAGTTGGCCTGGCGGCGCACGAAGGTGTGGGTGCGGCGCAGGATGCGGGCCTTGGCCTCCTCCAGGCTCCAGCGGCCCTGCAGGTAGCCGATGAGTTCCGCGTAGCCGATGCCCGACAGCGCGGGCAGGTCGGGGGAATAGCCCTGATCCAGCAGGGCGCGCACCTCGTCCAGCCAGCCCTGGGCCAGCATGGCCTCCAGCCGCTGCGCGATGCGGCGGTGCAGTTCGTCCCGGGGCAGCCACAGGCCCAGCATCAGGGTGCGGTAGCGGGGCGGGCCCTTGCCTTGCTGCGCGGAGAAGCGGCGGCCCGTGGTGAAGATGACCTCCAGCGCGCGCACGGTGCGGCGCAGGTTGCGGGGCTGGATGCGCGCCGCGGCCGCGGGGTCCAGCACGGCCAGACGGCGGTGCAGTTCCTCGGGGCCGATGCGTTGGCCCCAGGCCTCCAGCGCGGCCCGCAGGCGGGGCTGCGGCGGCACCCGGGGGATGCGCCAGTTTTCCACCACGGCCCACACATATTGCCCTGTGCCGCCCACCAGCAGCGGCACCCGCCCCCGGGCCAGGATGTCGTCCAGGGCCGCGAACGCGGCGTCCTGATACTGGCCCAGGGACCAGACCTCGTCCGGGTCGGCCACATCCAGCAGGTGGTGGGGCACGCGCGCCCGCTCCGCGGGCGTGGGCTTGGCCGTGCCGATGTCCATCCCCCGATAGAGCAATCGGGAGTCCGCGGACACGATCTCGCCGCCGAGGGCCTGGGCCAGGTCCAGCGAGAGCGCGGTCTTGCCCACCGCGGTGGGGCCGACCAGGGCGATGAGGGGCGGGCGCTCACTCGGGACGGACATCGGTCCAATGCCGTACTTGGGGCGGGGCCGCGGGGTCGGGCCAGTAGAGCGCGAGGACATCCAGCCGCCAGGGCCAGCGCGCCTCGGGGTCGTGCTCGGCCAGGTAGTGCTCCGCGGCCGCGTGCATGTGAGCCAGTTTGCGCGCGGTGACCGCGTCTTCGGGCCAGCCAAAGCCGCGCGTCGAGCGGGTCTTCACCTCCACGAAGACCACCTGGTCGCCGTCCCGGGCCACGATGTCGATCTCGCCGTAGGGCGTGCGCACATTGCGGCCCAGGATGGCGTACCCGCGCGCCTGCAAGTAGCGCGCGGCCCAGGCTTCACCCTGGCGGGCCAGACGGCGCGGGTCGCCCATGAGGAACCTCAGTCGGTGGCCGAGGCGCGCGGCTGCTGCCGACGGTGCTTCCAGTACTCCCACACCATGGGCAGCACCGAGACCAGGATGATGCCGATCACCGCGTAGTGGAAGTTCGCCTTGATGATGGGGATGTTGCCGAAGAAGTAGCCCAGGAACAGGAACAACCCCACCCAGGCCAGCGCGCCGACCACATTGTAGTAGATGAAGCGGCTGTAATTCATCGCGCCGATGCCGGCCACGAAGGGCACGAAGGTGCGCACGATGGGCACGAAGCGGCCCAGGACCACCGCGAAGCCGCCGTATTTGTCGTAGAACTCCTGGGTGCGGATGAGGTGCTCCTCTTTGAGCACCTTCTTGAGCCACCGGTTTTGGGTTTGGAACAGGCGCAGGCCCAGGCGGTGCCCGATCCAATAGTTCACCGTATCGCCCAGGATGGCGGCCGAGGCCAGGAGGAGGAAGAGCAGGGCCACATTCATCTGGCCCAGCGCGGCGAAAGTGCCCGCGGCGAAGATCAGCGAATCGCCGGGCAGGAAGGGCGTGACCACCAAACCGGTCTCGAGGAAGATGATGACCACCAGCAGGACATAGGTCCACGGGCCCAGCACCTCCAGCGCGGTGGTCAGGTGCTTGTCGAGGTGCAAGAACAGGTCAATGACGAACTTCAGCCATTCGGGCATCGAAGGCGCTCCTTTCTGCGGGAAAACTCAAGCGGCCACGGTGTGGTGGTCGCCCCGCGCCGCGCGGCGCGTCCGGCGCGCCCCGCGGCATGACGGAGGGGAATTATAACAAAAGTGGGGAGCAACGAGCGGGGAGCAAGAAGCAAGGAGCGGGGAGCGAAAGGCGCTCCCCGCTCGTTGGCGTGTCGGTCGGAAAGGGGACTACTTCTTCGCCCAGTCGAACCAGGTGAGCACCAGTTCGCGCGCGGCCTTGACCTCGTCCACCCGGCCGAAGGGGGTGGTGTGCGGCGCTTCGTGCAGCACCTCGGGGTTTTCGTGGGCCTCGCGCGCGATTTGCTTCATGGCCGCGGCGAACGCGTCCAGGGTGTCCTTGCTCTCGGTCTCGGTGGGTTCGATCATCAGCGCCTCGGGCACGATGAGCGGGAAGTAGTTGGTGGGCGGATGGAAGCCGAAGTCCATCAGCCGCTTGGAGATATCCAGCGCGCGCACGCCGGGCGCGTCTTCCCAGCGACCCTCGGCCACGAACTCGTGCTTGCACAGGCGGTTGTAGGGGATGTGGTAGGTGTCCTGCAGCAGCACCCGCAAGTAGTTGGCGTTGAGCACCGCGTCCTCGGCCACCTGGCGCAGGCCGTCCGCGCCCAGGATGAGGATGTAGGTCAAGGCGCGCACCATGACGCCGAAGTGGCCGTAGAAGGCCTTGACCCGCCCGATGCTGCGCTTGGGCGTGACCAGGCCGAAGGTGGGCAGGCCGTCTTCCTCATCCTCGTCCACCACGGCCACGATGGGGCTGGGCAGGAAGTCCACCAGGTGCTCGGCCACGGCCACGGGGCCCGAGCCCGGCCCGCCGCCGCCGTGGGGCGTGGAGAAGGTCTTGTGCAGGTTCAGGTGCACCACATCGAAGCCCATGTCGCCGAAGCGGGCGATGCCCAGCAGCGCGTTCAGGTTCGCGCCGTCGCCGTACACCAGCCCGCCCGCGTCGTGCACGGCCTGCACCACTTCCTCGATGTGCTCCTCGA
This sequence comes from Chloroflexota bacterium, assembly GCA_013153375.1. Lineage (GTDB taxonomy): Bacteria > Chloroflexota > Anaerolineae > Anaerolineales > DRMV01 > JAADEN01. Next base: position 7,567 of record JAADEN010000057.1, read on the forward strand.
ACAGCCCCAGGGTGTTGGGGTTGGTGATCATCAGGCCCACCAGGGTGTCGTCGCACTCGGCCTTGAGTTTCTCCAGGTCGATGTTGCCGCGCGCGTCCGAGGGTATCTCCACCACCCGCATCCCGCTCATGGCCGACGACGCGGGGTTGGTGCCGTGCGCGGAGTCGGGCACCAGAATCTTGTTGCGCTTGGTGTCGCCCCGGCTGCGGTGGTAGGCCCGCATGATGAGCACGCCGGTGAGTTCGCCGTGCGCGCCCGCGGCCGGTTGCAGGCTCACCCCGGCCATACCGGTGATTTCCTTCAGATACTCTTGCAGATAATACATCAGCGCCAGCGCGCCCTGCACCGTCTCTTCGGGCTGCAAGGGGTGCACCTGCGTGAAGCCCGGCAGGCGGGCCATGTCCTCGTTGATCTTGGGGTTGTACTTCATGGTGCACGACCCCAAGGGGTAGAAGTTGATGTCCACGCCGTGATTGAACTGCGAGAGGCGGGTGTAGTGGCGCACCACATCCACCTCCGACACCTCGGGCAACGGCAGGTCGTCGCGCACCAGCCCCGCGGGCAGGTCTGCCAGGGGCACATCCGCGGCGGGGAAGCGCACGGCACGCCGGCCCGGGGACGACAGTTCCACCAACAGGGGTTCGCGAATCTTGATCTCGCTCATGGGGATTCCTCCATCTCGGGCCGGGTCAGGCCGCGGCTTCACGCGCGATTTCGTCCAGCGCCGCGGCCAGCAAGTCGATCTCGTCTTTGGTGTTCATCTCCGTCACCGCGACGAGCATGTGCCGATCCAGGCTGGGGAAGTCCTGCGACAGGTCGTAGCCGCCGAAGATGCCGTAGTCCAGCAGGCGGCGGTTGATTTCGGCCACGGGCAGGGGCGTCTTGAGGGTGAACTCGTTGAAGAAGGGCGCCTCGGGGAAGGCCAGTTCGTAGCCCTCCAGTCCGGCCAGGCGCTGGGCCGCGTAGTGGGCCTTGTGGTAGTTCAACTCGGCCACCTTGCGCAGCCCCTCTTTGCCCAGCAGGCCCAGGTACACCGTCGCGGCCAGGGCCATGAGCGCGTTGTTGGTGCAGATGTTGGAAGTGGCCCGCGCCCGGCGGATGTGCTGCTCGCGCGCGGTCAGGGTGAGCACATAGGCCCGCTGGCCCCGGGTGTCCACCGTTTCGCCCACGATGCGGCCGGCCATCTTGCGCACATACTTCTTGCGGGTGGCGAAGATGCCCAGGTACGGCCCGCCGAAGGACAGGGGGATGCCCAGGGGCTGGCCTTCCGCGGTCACGATGTCCGCGCCCATGTCGCCGGGGGCCTTGAGCAGCCCCAGGGCCAGGGGGTTGACCGCGATGCCGAACAGCGCGCCCTTGGCGTGCACGGCCTCGGCCAGTTCGGTGAAGTCGTACACCCGGCCGAAGAAGTCGGGGTACTGCACCATGACCAGACTGGTGCGGTCGTCCACCGCGTCCAGCAGGCTCATGGGATCCGCGGTGGGGTCGCCCTCGTGGGGCACCACGATCTCCCGGTCCGACGCGTCGTAGTAGGTGTGCACCGTGGCCAGGGCCTGAGGGTGCAACGCGGACGAGAGCACGGCCTTGGGCCGCTTGCCGCGGAACACATGATAGGCCATGTTCACGGCCTCCGCGACCGCGGTCGCGCCGTCGTACATGGACGCGTTGGACACCTCCATGCCCGTGAGCGCGCACACCAGGCTCTGGAACTCGAAGATGGCGTGCAGCGTGCCCTGGGAGACCTCGGGCTGGTACGGCGTGTAGGCCGTGTAGAACTCGCCCCGCCGCAAGATGTGGTCCACCACCGCGGGCACATAGTGGTGATACGCGCCCGCGCCCAGGAAGGACGCGAAGTCCCTCACGGTCAGGTTGGCGTCGGCCAGGCTCTGCATCTCCTCGGCCGCTTCCATCTCGGTCATGGCCGGGGGCAGGTTCATTTGCGGATAGCGGTACTTGGCGGGCACATCGGAGAACAAGTCCTCCATGCGCTGGACGCCGATGACCTCCAGCATGGCCCGCCGCTCTTCGGGCGTGTTCGGCGTGTACATAGGCAACTCCTTATGCTCGGCGGCTCAGTGCTCCCGTTCCTCGCAATACTTGGCGTAGGCTTCCGCGTCCATGAGTTCGTCCAGTTCCGCGGGGTCCGCGATCTCCAGGCGCACCATCCAGGCGTCGCCGTAGGGGTCGCTGTTGACCACCTCGGGGGTGTCGGCCAACTCGTCGTTGGTGGCCACCACCGTGCCGCTCACGGGCGCGTACACATCCGCGGCCGCCTTGACCGATTCGACCGTGGCCACGATGTCGCCCTTCTGCACCTCGTCGCCCTCCGACACGGTGATCTCCACATACACCACATCCGAGAGTTGGGCCTGGGCATAGTCGGTGATGCCCACGGTGCCGTCTTCGGGGTTGATCCACTCGTCGTTCTTGGTGTACTTGAGATGGGGCGGAACCTTCCAGGACATGGCAAACCTCCTAAAGGGTGTGGGATAGGCCCCTGGGGGCCGGAAAACACAAAGGACACGCGCGAGGCCTTAAGCCCCCGCGTGCCCTCTGTCAACAGGCCTGAGAGATGCGCGCCCAATGGGCGCTTGCCCCGTCGGCGGCGCGGGAAGCCCGCGCACTCTCCAGAGGGCCGGGGCCGGCGGAGTCCTTTTGCCTGAGAGTTTCACCCGGCCGGGCCGGGCTTGCCCCTTCGGCGCCCGCGGCAGCGGCTCGGCCGCCCGCGG
>JAADEN010000185.1 GCA_013153375.1 Chloroflexota bacterium
AAGACCCCGACCTGGCCGTGGAACGCCTGCGCGCGGTCTGGGAACAGGCGCGTTGGCCCGCGCCCGTGATCGCCCAGGTGCTGGCCGGGCCCTGGGCCGCCGCGCGGCCGGACGCGGTGCTGGACCTGCTGCGCGCGCTGTACGCCCGCCACGGACGGCGGCGGTGGCTCACCCAGGCCCTCAAGGCCCTGGAGCGGCAGCGCGCCATCGCGGACGCGGAGGCCGTGCTCCGCGCCTGGACCCAGGAGCATCCATGACCCGCGCCTGGACCGTGGGCCTGATCGCGGACACCCACATCCCCGACCGGACGCGAACCCTGGCGCCCGAGATTCCGGCTCTGTTCGCTCGCGCGGGCGTGTGCTGCATCTTGCACGCCGGCGATGTGGTCGCGGCCGGTGTGTTGGAGCAACTGGCGCGCGTCGCGCCCGTGCACGCGGTGCGCGGCAATCGAGACCTGGCCCTGTGGCACCTGCCCCTGCGCCGTGAAGTGCGCGTGGGGCCCTACACCCTGGGCCTGGTGCACGGCCACGGGACCTTTTCCCGCTATGTGCGGGACAAAGTGGGCTACCTGCTGGGCCGGCCGCTACCCTTTCGGCGCTTCGTCGAGCGGGCTCGCGCCGCGTTCCCCGCGGCCGATGTGGTGGTCTTCGGCCACATCCACTACCCCCTGGTGCGCCGCTTCGGGAATCAGTGGGTGGTCAACCCCGGCTCGCCTCTGGGCAACGACTTGAGCCCCGTGCCGCCCAGCGTGGGATTGCTGCACCTGCGCGTCGGCCAGCGCCCCCGGCCCGAAATCGTCTTCCTCTCGCGCTAAGCCCCCTCCACCAACACCTTCAACGCGCCCGGCCGGGCCGCGTGCTCGAACGCGTCCAGGGCCTGGGCCAGAGGATAGCGGGCCTCGATGAGGTCGCGCGGGTCCACCAGACCCTGCTGCAACACCCGCAGCGCGGGCGCGAAGGGCCCGCAGCGGGAGCCGACCACGGTGATCTCGTCCACCACCAGGGGCGAGAGGTTCAGCGGCTGCGCGTCCGCGTAGGTGCTCTTGAGCACGATGCGGCCCGTAGGCTCCACCGCGCGGCGGGCCAGATCCAGCCCCGCGGGCGTGCCCGTGGCCTCCACCACCAGGTCGTAGGCCGATTCGGGCACCTGGTCGGGCTTCAGGGGCCGGACGCCGTGCCGGGCCAGCAGGGCCGCGCTGCGCTCCCGGCGGGTGACGCCGTGCACCTCCGCGGCCGTCAGGCGCAGCACCCGGGCGATGAGTTGCCCCAGCCGCCCCGTGCCCAGCACCAGCACCCGCGCGGTGGGGCGCAGGTGCACCTGCTCCAGAATCTCCAGGGCCGCGGCCAGGGGCTCGGTGAACACCGCGGCCTCGTCGGGCACTTCGTCGGGCACCGCGTGCAGGTTGCGCACGGGCAGGGTCAGGTATTCGGCCAGCGCGCCGTCGTGCCCCAGGATGCCCAATACCGTACGATTCTCGCAGTGGCGCTCCAGCCCGCGGCGGCAAAAGCGGCATTGCCCGCAAGTGATGTTGATCTCGCCCACCACCCGCCGGCCCACCCACTCGGGCGCCGCAGGCGCTTCCACCACCTGCCCCACGAACTCGTGCCCCAGCACGCCGGTGAACGGGTAGTAGCCTTTGACCAACTCCAGATCGGTGCCGCAAATGCCGGCCAGCCGCAGCCGAATCAGGGCCTCGTCGGGGCCCGGCGTGGGCACGGGCACATCGTCGCGCAGGCGCAGTTGGCCGTCTTGCAGCCATACCGCGCGCATGGTCGGTTGGGTCATGGGGATCACCTCCGGTTGGGCCGGGCTCAGGGCAGAGGCCCGGTGCGTTGTTCCAAAATGCGCATGAGCGCGCGGGCCAGTTTGTCGGGGTCGTGGCGGCCGGGATGGGTCTCGGAGGCCACATCCGCGCGCACCACGGGGTACGGGAAGGGCTGCCCCGGCGCTTCGGCCACCCAGGTCACGCCTGGGGGCAGCACGCCGTAATGGCCGGTGTTGACCAGCACCACATCGAACAGGCCCGGCCCGACATGCTCTTCCACCACCCGCACATGGTCTTGCGCGGAAAAACCGTCGGTCTCGCCCGGCTGGGTGGCCACATTGACCACGAACACCCGCAGGCCCCGCGCGGCCCGCAGGGCCTGGGCCAGGTCGGGCACCAGCAGGTTGGGCAGCAGGCTGGTGAACAGGCTGCCCGGCCCGACCACCACCATGTCCGCAGCCAGAATGGCCTGCACCGCGGGCGGGAACGCGCGCGGGCGGTCCGGCTCCAGCCACACCCGCTGGATGTGGCCCTGCACCTGCGGGATGGTGCTCTCGCCCCGCACCACCACGGTCTGGCTCTGGAAGGGCAGCCGCAGGTCGGCCCGCAGTTCCACCGGATCCAGGGTGGCGGGCACCACCCGACCGTAGATGGACAGCACCCGTCCGGCCTCGAGCACGGCCTGCTCGAAACTGCCCGTCAGCCCGATCATGGCCGTGAGGAACAGGTTGCCGAAGGAGTGCCCGGCCAGGTCGCCGTAGGCCTGGGGGAAGCGGTACTGGAAGAGTTGGGCCAGCAGGTCTTCGTCGTCCGAGAGCGCGGCCAGGCAGTTGCGGATGTCGCCCGGCGGCAGGATGCCCAGGTCGTGGCGCAGGCGGCCCGACGAGCCGCCGTCGTCGGCCACCGAGACGATGGCCGTGATGTTGTGCGTCACCTGCTTGAGGCCCCGCAGCAGCGTGGACTGGCCGTGACCGCCGCCCAGCACGGCCACATGGGGGCCCCGCTCCCGCAGGCGGAACGCGGCCAGGGTCTCGACCACGGGCTTGCCCGTCTGCAGGAAGGGCGCCAGCAGCGAGCGGTGCAACCCCCACAGGCCGCCCACCAGCAGGGCCGCGCCGGTGACGCCGAAGATGAGCGCGCGCAGCCAGCGGGGCAGAAAGCGCAACGACGCGGACGACAGCAGCGGCAGCCACCAGGTCTCGGGCGCGGTGCGATAGACATGCAGCACCGCGATGGCCGTGCCCACGGCCAGGAACACCACGCCCAGGAACAAGAGCAACAGCCAGCGCTTGATGCCCAGGCCCGGGGTGAGCCATGCTCGCCAGGTGCGGATCCATTGCCGCCACGACGGGCGGCGTCGGCGGAAGCGCGGTCCGGGCATGGCCCACCCTCGAGTTCAAGCCGCGGCCGGCGCGCGCTGCGCCAGGTGCAGGAAGTAGCGATGGAAGCGGTCGTCGTCGGTCAGTTCGGGATGGAAGGAAGTGGCCAGCAGGCGGCCCTGCTGCGCGGCCACGATGCGCCCGTCGGGCAGGCGGGCCAGCACCTCCGCGGGCGGCTCCACCGTCTCGATGAGGGGCGCGCGGATGAAGATGGCGTGGAAGGGCCGCTCGTCGTCGGGCGCGACGACCTTCAGCGCGGGCACGGGGATGTCGGCCTCGAAACTGGCCACCTGGCGGCCGAACGCGTTGCGCTCCACCGTGATGTTCATCAGGCCCAGCAGGGGCTGGTCCCGCCGCGCGTCCTTGGAGAGGAAGATGGCCCCCGCGCAGGTGCCCCACATGGCCTTCTCACGGCCAAAGGCCCGCAGCGGCTCCATCAGGCCGAACTCCACGGCCAACTTGCCCATGGTGGTGCTCTCGCCGCCGGGGATGATGAGCCCCGCCAGGCCGTCCAGGTGCTCGGGCAGGCGCACTTCGCGCACGCCCACGCCCAAACGCAGCAGCATGGCCTCGTGCTCCCAGAAGGAGCCCTGCAAGGCCAGGATGCCGATGACCGTGTCGCTGCGCACCTGCTGCGCCTGGGCCTGCAAACGCCAGGGGTTGGGCACGATTTCGGGCATGCTGCGTCTCCCGGGGAAGAGGTGCCCCAACGGGCGTCCGTGGTAGGGGCGACCCGGCGGGTCGCCCCTCCGGTTTACCAGCCGCGCTCGGCCAGCCGTTCCTCCGCGGCCAGGTCCATGACCTGCTGCCCGCGCATGGGCTCGCCCAGGCCCTTGCTCACCTCGGCCAGGATGGCGGGGTCGTTGTAATGGGTCACCGCCTTGACGATGGCCGCGGCCCGCTTGGCCGGGTTCTCGGACTTGAAGATGCCCGAGCCCACGAAGATGCCGTCCATGCCCAGTTGCATCATCAGGGCCGCGTCCGCGGGGGTGGCGATGCCGCCCGCGGCGAAGTTGACCACCGGCAGGCGGCCCAGGCGCTTGACCTCCCGCACCAGATCCAGGGGCGCGCGGATCTCCTTGGCGTAGGCGTACAGTTCCTCGTCGGGCATGGTCTGCAGGCGTCGAATCGCGCCCATGACCGCCCGCGCGTGGCGCACGGCCTCGACCACATCGCCGGTGCCGGCCTCGCCCTTGGTGCGGATCATGGCCGCGCCCTCCGCGATGCGGCGCAGGGCCTCGCCCAGGTTGCGCGCGCCGCACACGAAAGGCACCTTGAAGGGATGCTTGTCGATGTGATGCTCCTCGTCCGCAGGCGTGAGCACCTCGGACTCGTCGATGTAGTCCACGCCGATGGCCTCGAGGATCTGGGCTTCCACGAAGTGCCCGATGCGCACCTTGGCCATCACGGGGATGCTCACCGCGTCCATGATCTTGAGAATGAGTTCGGGATCGCTCATGCGGGCCACGCCGCCCTGAGCACGGATGTCCGCGGGCACCCGCTCCAAGGCCATCACGGCCACCGCGCCCGCATCTTCGGCGATCTTGGCCTGCTCGGGCGTGACCACATCCATGATCACGCCGCCTTTGAGCATTTGGGCCAGGCCGACTTTGACCTTGAACGAGCCGGTAATGACTTCGGACATGATACAAGCCTCCGTTGGCGCGTCCAGCGCGCAAGTTCCAAAAAGAAGAACGCCCGAGGCGTCGTCTTAATTCTACCACCGGGTGCGCGGAAACGAGGGCGATTTTCAGGGGGAGGAAGCCTCCGGGGAGGCCGGGTCGGGTTCCAGGGCCGCGGCCAGCAGTTCGGCCAGGTGCACGATGGGCATGTCCGTGCCCGTGCGGTGCAACATCCCGGCCAGGTGCAGCAAACAGCCGGGATCCGCGGTCACGGCCACATCCGCGGCCGTGGATCGCAGCGCGGCCACCTTGTGCTCGCCGATGCCCGCGGCCAGTTCGGGGTACTGGGCCGAGAACGCGCCGCCGAAGCCGCAGCACACATCCTCGTCGGGCAGCGGCTCCCGCACCGCGCCGGGCAGGTTGTCCAACAGCACCTTGGGCGGGCGGGCCACGCCCAACTCCCGGACCATGTGGCACGAGGGATGGTAGGTGAGGCGTCCGCCCCAGCGCGCGCCCGGCACGCGGGTCACGCCCAGCACCTCGACCAGGTACTCGCTGAACTCGTACACCCGCTCGGCCAGGGCGCGGGCCCGAGGGCCCCACTCGGGGTCGTCGGCGAAGAGTTCGGGATAGTGCACCCGCAGCATGGCCGCGCACGAGCCCGAGGGCAGCACCACCGGCCCGGGGTGCTGCTCCAGCACCTGGATGGTGCGCCGGGCCATGCGGCGGGCTTCGTTCCACTGGCCCACATTGAACGCGGGCTGACCGCAGCAGGTCAGCCCCGCGGGGATGTCCACCGTCTGGCCCAGGTGCTCCAGCACCCGCCGCGCGGCCGCGACGATGCCCGGCCGGAAGGTCGCGGCCAGACACACGGGGAACAGGCGCACCGGGCCGGGCTGGGGCGCAGAAGGCACGGTCGCGCTCCGCGGCTACGAAGTCGAGGCGTCGTCGTCCACGGCGGACTTGTGCGTCTCGGCCTCCTCGGCCGGCCCGCCGCCCTCGAGACCCTCACGGAAGGCCCGCAGGCCCTTGCCCAGTTCGCCCATGACCTTGCTGATGCGGCCCACACCGAACAGCAAGACCACGATGGCCAGCACCAAAATCAGTTCGGGGATGCCAAAGCCGCCGATTCGCATGATATGCCTCCTGAAGTCGGGTTCCCGCGCCCCGATTGTACCACCGCGGCGGGGATGACAGGTAGATGGAACTCGGCGGGGGACTTCCCTACTCGCCCCGGGTCCAGGGCGGCCCGCTCAGGTATTTGTACCCCGCATCGGGCAGCACGGCCACCACCACGCCGGTGCCCAGTTGCGCGGCCACCTGGAGCGCGGCCCAGACGATGGCCCCCGCGGACAGGCCGACGAACAGCCCTTCCTCCCGGGCCAGGCGCAGCACCGTGGCGTGCGCGTCGGCCGCGGTCACCCGCACCACCCGGTCGGGGAAGCGGGCGTCGTAGATGGCCGGCACCCGGCGGGCCGAGGGCATGTGCTTGAGCCCCTCCAGGCCCTGTTCGCCGTCGGTGGGCTGCACCGCGACCACCTGGATCTCGGGCTTGACGGCCCGCAGGTAGCGGCCCGTGCCCATGAGGGTGCCGCCCGTGCCCGTGCCCGCGACCAGGTGCGTGATGCGGGCCTGGGTCTGGGCCACGATTTCAGGGCCCGTGGTGGCGTAGTGGGCCTGCCAGTTGGCCGGATTGTCGTACTGGTTGGCCCAGTAGTAGCGGTCGGGATGCTGCTCGGCCTGCTTCTGCACCCAGTCCAGCGCGCCGTCCACGCCCGCGTCGGGGTCGGTGAGCACCAGTTCCGCGCCCAGACCCCGCAGGATGGCGATGCGCTCGGGGCTGGCGTTGGCGGGCATGGCCAGGGTCACGGACACGCCCAGGGCCGCGGCCAGGGTAGCGTAGGCGATGCCCGTGTTGCCCGAAGTGGCGTCCAGCAGGCGGCGGCCCCGCAGCCAGCCCGCGTCCAGGGCCCGCCGCAAGATGAACCACGCGGGCCGGGCCTTGACCGAACCCGCGGGGTTGAACCACTCGGCCTTGACCCACACCTCTACCCCTGGCCGCAAGCCGCGGGTCAGACGCCGCAAAGGGATGAGGGGCGTGCCGCCGATGAGGCGCTCCACGCCGCCCACGCGGGCCGGAGCCGTGTGCACCCCGGCCACGGACGGAAGCGAGGACCACGAAACCGTACGCATGCGACCTTCTCCTGCGCGTGAGGGTGGGGAAAAAGAAAACGCGGCCTCGCCCAAAAGAAAACGGTGCGGCCGCTTACGCGAGGTCCGCACCGCCGGGGAAGCCGCGATCTGCCGCGCGCGTCCAAGGCGGTTACGGACCCCGCCTCGGACAACAACAAGCGTTCACGAAGATTTGCATCCAGGGTTGCGGCATGGGTTTCACCTCGTCGGTTGCCCCCATTGTACGCGTTTTCAGGGGCCTGTCAACGCCGCGCACGATTGGCGTCGTCTCTGTCGCAGGGGGGAATCAGGTGGATCGGCGGCGAGTCAGGGCGACCCTGGACGGTCGTCCCAACTCGCCGTTTTGCCGCCGCGGAGAGGTCCACCGCGGCAAAAGCCGCCCGGATGGCGGCTCAGTGGTGGTGCACCCGGCTCGGGTCCGAGGGCAGCCGGCCCGCGAGGTAGGCCTGCACCGCGTCTTCGATGCGCCCGCCGGTCAGGTACACCTCGTACCCCGCGGCCAGCAGACGCTGATACCCAGGCTCCCCGATGCCGCCCAGGATGACCACCTGGCAATCCCGAATGTTGGCGATCATGGCCTGGAAGTGCTGGCCGGGTTCCTCGCCGTTGTGGTGGTCGTGGTGATGGTGGTGATGGTGGTGTCCGTGTCCGTGCTCGTGGTCGTGATGCTCATGATGGGCCTTGGGACGCTCCTCCCGGCCCACGATGCGCCCGTCTTCCACGGTGTACACCACATAGCGCGGGGCCTGTCCGAAGTGCTCGCTGATGTGGACGCCGTCCTCGGTGGGAATGGCAATGCGCAGTGTACTCATCGTTCGTCCTCCCAGGATGAAATCGTGGCAGGGCCACGCGATTATTGTACCGCAGCCCGGCCTGGGAAGGACAACGAGTATAATGGAACCAACGGTCCCGCGGCCCGCCCGGAGGTGTCCTCCTATGACCATGAGCAGCATGGATCCCCTGTGGCGGATCTACACCACCCTGGCCCAGTATCCCATCTTGCGCACGCGCATTCGGGCGCGTATGCGCAAGAAGTTGTTCGAAAAGGGCATCATTTCGCCGCAGGAGTTCGAGGCCCTGGTGCGCGAGCACGCCATTCGCTCCCAGCAGCGGGAAGGCGTGCCGCGCTACGGCGACCCCGAGGAGGTGTGGGAGACCCGCCGGGACCGCATCCGCTCGCACCTGACCGACCTGTACTTCGCCTATCACCTGCCCCTGGAGATGTTCGAGGAGATCGTGCGCGAGGTGCTGGCCGAGAAAGCGCCTCATGCGGCCGACCTGGACATCATCTTCAACCCCGAATTCGCGTCCGAAGAACTGCTGGTCGAACAGGCCTCGCTGATCTTGCAGATGTCGCCTGAAGAGCGCCAACGCTACGCGGCGCGGGAACAGGAACTGAAGGCCGTGCTGATTCGGCGCATCATCAGCGACCAGTTGGCCTATGTGGCTCTGGCCCGCCAGTGGCTCACCCTGGAGGACCTGCTCTACATCGTCAAGCGCAAGATCGGGCCGGGCAAGATCGGGGGCAAGGCCGCGGGCATGATCCTGGCGCACCGCGTCCTGGTGCGGGCCGGCGACGAAGACATCCAGGCCACGGTGAAGGTGCCCGAGTCCTTCTTCTTAGGCTCGGATGTCATGTACGCGTTCATGGTGCACAACGGCCTGATGCGGTGGGCCGACCAGAAGTACAAATCGCGCGCCGAGATCGAGGCCGACTATCCCCAGGTGCGGGCCGAGTTCCTGCGCGGCCGCTTTCCGGCCGACATCGAGCACGCGCTGCGGGATCTGCTGGAACAGGTCGGCCAACATCCCCTTATCGTGCGCTCCTCCAGTTTGCTGGAGGACAACTTCGGCGCGTCCTTCGCGGGCAAGTACGACAGTTTCTTCTGCGCCAATCAGGGGACGCTGCAGCAGAACCTGGACGCGCTGGTGCAGGCCATCGCGGGGGTGTACGCCAGCGCGCTGGCGCCCGAGCCCTTGCTCTACCGCCAGGCCCGGGGCCTGCTGGATTACGACGAGCGCATCGCGATTTTGATCCAAAAAGTGCAGGGCGAGACCTTCCGCCATTTCTTCTTCCCCCAGGCCGCGGGGGTGGCCTTCAGCCGCAACCTGTTCCGCTGGTCGCCCCAGATCCGCCTGGAGGACGGCTTCGTCCGCCTGGTCTGGGGCCTGGGCACGCGCGCGGTGGACCGGGTCGGCGACGACTACCCCCGTCTGGTCGCGCTCAGCCATCCGCTGTTGCGGCCCGAGGCCACGGCCAAAGAGGTGCGCCGCTATTCCCAGCGCCACATCGACCTCATTGACCTGAGCGCCAACGCGTTCCGCACCCTGTCCATCTACGATGTGGTGGACCGGCGGTATCCGGCCCTGCGCTTCATCTTCTCCCTGGACGCGGGCGGGTACATCACGCCCCTGCACAGCACTTTCCTGCCGCGAGAGAAAATCTACGACCTGGTGGTCACTTTCGAGGAATGGCTGCGGCGCACGCCCTTCGCCGACCGCATGCGACGCATTTTGCACACCCTGGAGAACGCGTACCAGCGGCCCGTGGATCTGGAGTTCACCGCCCGACTGCTGAACCCTCAAGAGCCCAACCCCGATGTCGAGATCACCATCGTGCAGTGTCGGCCGCAAAGCACCCTGGAGGCCCAGGAGGCCGCGCTGCCCGAACATGTTCCCCCCGAGGATGTGGTCATCGAGACCCACAACATCGTGCCCCAGGGCGCGGTGCCCCGGGTGGAGTATGTCCTCTTCGTGCCCCCCGAGGGGTATTATCAACTGACCACGCCCGCGCAGCGCGCCCGGCTGGTGCAGAGCATCAGCACGCTCAACGCCCAGTGGGCCGCCACGCCCTTCATCTGTGTGGGACCGGGCCGCTGGGGCACGCGCAACCCGGAACTGGGCGTGCAGGTGGGCTACGCGGACATCTACAACGCCAAGGCCCTGGTGGAACTCTCGTCCAAGCGCTTCGGCGTGTACGCGGAACCCTCCTTCGGCACCCACTTCTTCCAGGATCTGATGGAGTCCAACATCCTGCCCCTGGCCGTGGATCTGGACGATCCCCGCACCCGCTTCGATCGGGCCTTCTTCTACGACACGCCCAACCGTCTGACCGAGTTCCTGCCCGACGCGCCGCCCGAGTTGCAGGCCGCGCTGCGGGTGATTCGGGTGGAAGACTACCGACCGGGCCGGGTGCTGCGGGTGGTGAGCAACGCCACTCAGGGCCGCGCCCTGATCTACTTCCCATCCTGAAGGGGGCCGTATGCCGCCAAACAA
>JAADEN010000005.1 GCA_013153375.1 Chloroflexota bacterium
CGGCCCGCGGCCAGGCCCGGCGCCACGAGCGCCTTCCCCGCAGGCCGCCGAGCACGGGCAGGGCCAGACCCAACACCAGCAGGCCCGCGGCCAGCGCGAGGCCCGGACCGCCCAGCGCGGCCAGACCGGAGGCGATCCCCCACAACCACCCGGCCCCCAGACCGAAGGCGATCCAGCCCCAACGGGAGCGTGACATGGCTGGCCTCCCTGGAACGCGGCGCGCGCCGGCCCGCAAGTTACAAGTTCACCCGCTCGTGCCGCGCGGGGTAGTGCACCCGCCGCAGGCCGTGCTCCTTGAGCAGGGCCATGAGGGGCTCCGCGCCCTTGGGCTCGCCGTGCACCAGGTAGATGCGGCGCAGCGTGTCCCGGCCCGCGAGCGCGTATTCCAGCAGCAGGTCCTGGCCCGCGTGCGCGGACAGGTCGCCGATGGTGGCCACCTGGGCCCGCACTTCGTACTCCTCGCCGAAGATGCGCACCCGCGGCGCGCGGTCGGCCAGGCGGCGGGCCAGGGTGTGGGGCGCGGCCCAGCCCACGATGAGCACCGTGTTGCGCGGGTCGCCGATGTTGTGCTTCAGGTGGTGCAGGATGCGGCCGGTCTCGGCCATGCCCGACGCGGAGATGATGATCATGGGTTCCCGCAGGTCGTTGAGGGCCTTGGACTCCTCCACCGAGTGGATGTAGCGCACCCGGCCGAAGCCCAGCACTTCCTCCAGGCCGCCCTTGCGCAGCAGGCGGCGGGCCTCCCGGTCGTAGCACTCGGGGTGGGCGCGATAGACCTCGCTGGCGTTGACGGCCAGGGGGCTATCGACGATGATGGGCGCGGCGGGCACTTCGCGCTCGCGCATCATGCGGTGCAGCCAATAGACCAGGGTCTGGGTGCGGCCCACCGCGAACGCGGGCACGACCACCTTGCCCCCGCGGCCCAGGGTTTGGCCCACCACCTGGCGCAGTTCGTCGCGCGCGTAGCGGGGGTCGCGGTGGGGCTTGTCGCCGTAGGTGCTCTCCATGAGCAGGTAGGTGGGCCGCTGGGGCAGCACGGGGTCGCGCAGGATGGGCAGATGACGGCGGCCGATGTCGCCCGAGAACCACAGGCGGAAGGGCTTGCGGCCGGGCTCGTGCACATCCAGCACCACGGCCGCGGAGCCCAGGATGTGGCCGGCCTCGACGAAGCGCGCGGTCACGCCGGGCACCACCTCGAAAGGCCGCTCGTAGGGCACGGGCGTGAAGTAGTCCGCGACCGCGGCCGCGTCCTCCACGGTGTAGAGGGGCTCGATGGGCGGCTCGCCCCGGCGGGCCCGGCGCTTGTTCAGGTAGCGCGCGTCGGCCTCGTGGATGTGGCCCGAGTCGAGCAGCATGATGGTCGCCAGGTGCACCGTGGCCGGCGTGGCGTAGATGGGGCCCGCGTAGCCCCGTTTGACCAGGTTGGGCAGGTTGCCGCTGTGGTCGATGTGCGCGTGGGAGAGGATGACCGCGTTCACGCGCCGCGGGTCGAAGGGGAAGTTGCGGTTGATGCGGTAGAAGTCCTTGCGGCGGCCTTGATACAGGCCGCATTCCAGCAGGATGCGATGGCCGTTGACTTCCAGCAGATGTTGAGAGCCGGTCACCGTGCGGGCCGCGCCGTGGAAGGTGATGCGCATGTCGGCCTCCAGAGTTTTTAAACGCTGCGCGGCGGGGTGGGCCCCGCCGCGTGGCAAACGACCTAAGGCAGGAGATTTTGGGCTTCTTGGGCCCGCAGATCCAGCAAATAGGCCAGGTCTTCCAGCGCGACGCTCGCCGCGCCGCCTCCGATGCTTTCCCAATCGAGGCCGACATAGGTCAGTTCGACCGCGATGTTCCCGCGCATGAAGAGCACGACCTCGACGCGCAGGGGCAGTTCCAGGGTCGAATCTTTGCCCAGGATCACGCCCTTGACGCCCATGTCGCCCACATCCAGGGGGGATATGGTGATCTGGGGCTCGTCGCGGAAGAATTCCGTGGTCAGGCCCTTCAGCAGTTCGCGGAAGAGGGATTCGTTTTGGATCAGCGGGCGCAGGCCGGCCTGTTCGTCGGGATCGTCCACCCACATGGTGATGCCGTAGATGTATTCCACGGTATCTTCGCTGGCGAACGCGTACTCGACGGTGGGGACCTGCCCGTAGCCCAGGCCGAGCGCGTTCTCCATGTCGCTGTTGGTGGTATCCACGGTGAAGCCCGCGGGCAGGTCGGCCTCGGTCAGGACCACCTGCACGATGGGCAGCGGGGTCGGCGTGGGCGTGGGGGTGGCCGTCGGCGTGGCCGTGGGCGTCGGGGAGGGCGTGGGGGTGAAGGTGGCCGTCGGCGTCGGCGTTGCGGTCGGCGTGGGGGTGGGCGTGGCGAACAAACTCGCCAGAGGCCCTAACGCGCAACTGCATCCCAGGCCGACGAACAGCAACAGCAGCGCCAAAAGGGCCGAAACGAAGCGACGGCGCATGATGCTCCTCCGGGGTGGGGTGGCTCAGGTTTACGAATCGTACTCGATGCGCAGGATCTTGATCTTCAGGCGTCCGGCCGGGGTTTCGACTTCCACCACATCGCCCACCCGTTTGCCCAAGAGGGCTTTGCCCATGGGCGATTCGTTGGAAATCATCCCTCGCAGAGGGTCGGCCTCGGTCGCGCCGACGATGTGGTAGGTCTCTTCGTCGTCGTAGCCCTCCTCTTGCACCGTGACGCGCGCGCCCAGTTCCACCACATCCCGGCGGCCGTTGCTCTCGATGAACACCGCGTGGCGCAAGATGTGCTCCAACTGCTGGATGCGGCCTTCCACGAAACCCTGTTCCTCTTTGGTGGCGATGTAGTCCGCGTTCTCCGAGAGGTCGCCCATCTGGATGGCGGCCCGCAGCCGGGCCGCGAGTTCGGCGCGCTTCTCGGTCTTCAGATATTCCAACTCTTCCCGTAATTTGCGCGCGCCCTCGGGCGTGAGGTAATAGACGGGCTTGGGTTTTTGGGCCTGGTGGCGCGATTTGGCCATGACATGCCTCCGACGATACAAGATCCTGTGCGGCGCGCGTTACGGGCGCACCAAGGGGTCGAAGAGTTTGCGATGCTCTTCGATGGCGAAGCGATCCGTCATGCCTGCGATGTAGTCGCACACCGCCCGGTGCAGCCCGTACTCCTCGATGCGCACCTGGATGTGGCGCGGCAAGATTTCGGGCCGGTGGGTGTACGCGGCGAACAGATCGCTCAGGATGCGCTCCGCCTTTTGGGCCATGCGCACCACTCGGGGATGGTTGTAGAGGTTCTTGTAGAGAAAATCCTTCAACTCCCGGTTGCGGCGGCGCATGCCCTCGCTGTGGGACACCACATTATACGGCAAGCGTTGCAATTCTTCAACCGAGCGCACGCCGCTCTCCCGCAGGCGCTGGTCCGTGGTGTGCACCAGGTCGGTGACTTCCAGGTTGATGAGGCGGCGCACCAGGCGATGGCGGGTGAGTTCGTCCAGGTGCTCGTCGTGCCAGTCGAGGTGCTGGCGCAGGATCTCCCAGATCTCGATGCCGCGCAGCATGCGGGGCGTGATCATGCCCGAACGCAGGCCGTCGTCCAAATCGTGCGCGGTGTAGGCCAACTCGTCGGCCACATTGGCGATTTGGGCCTCCAGGTGGGCGCGCAGGTGCGGATTGAAATCGCGCGCGTCGGCCACATCGTATTCGGTCTCGTGCTTGACGATGCCCTCCAGGGTCTCCCAGGTCAGATTGAGGCCGTGGAAGTCGGGGTAGCGGCGCTCCAGTTCGGTGACGATGCGGAAGGACTGGCGGTTGTGCTCGAAGCCGCCGTGGTCGCGCATCAAACGATTGAGCACGGCCTCGCCCGAATGCCCAAACGGAGGATGTCCCAGATCATGCGCCAAGATGATGGCCTCGGTGAGGATTTCGTTGGCGCCCAGCGCGCGGGCCACGGTGCGCCCGATTTGGGCCACCTCCAGGGTGTGCGTCAAGCGGGTGCGATAGTAATCGCCCTCGTAGGTGATGAACACCTGGGTCTTGTACTCCAGCCGCCGAAACGCGGAGGTGTGCAAAATGCGGTCCCGATCGCGCTGAAACGCGGTGCGGTATTCGGGCTCGGGCTCGGGGTAGAAGCGGCCTTTGGAAAAACGGCTCTTGTGCGCGTAAGGTGCCAGGGTCTGGATTTCGATCTCTTCCAGACGCTCACGGGTGTACAGCATGGCCGTCTCCTCTCAGGCCTGGATGTAGGCTTCGACGGGCAGCACGAACAGCATGCCCCGCCGCGCGCCGGCCTGCTCGGCCTTGGGCAGATGCGCCCGCACCAGGGCCACGGCCTCGTCCACCTTGTCGTCCTCCACCGCGGTGAAGAAGACCGAATGCCCGCGGCGCAGGAGCCCGCCGCCCGAGACCAGCCGGGTCACCCGCAGGCCGGCGTCCACCAGCGCGCGGGTCACCTCCGCGGCTTCCGCGTCTTCCAATACGACCAGAATGAACTTCATGGCTCGTCTCTCCTCACCGCGGCGGGCGGGCCTGGGGGATGCGCTCCGCTCAGGCCCGGCCGCGCCGCGTTCACATCCGCAGCCAGGCCAGGAACCAGTCGCCCGCGTAGGTCACGGCCAGCATCTTGACCAGTTTGCCCGCGAAAGTCCACAGCACGAACCGCCGCAGCGGGATGCGGGTGGCCCCGGCCACGATGCCGGCCAGGTCGAACAGGGGCGTGGGCAGCGCGGCGAGCACGAAGAGCACGCCGTCGCCGTAGCGCTGCATGAGCGCGCGCACGCGGTGATAGGCGCGGTAGTCCTCGACGAAGGCCTGGCCGCTGAAGCCGGCCAGGTAGCCCGAGAGTTCGCCCACCGTCGCGCCCAGGGCCGCGACCAGCGCGACCCAGAAGGGGTGCAGCACCGCGCCCATGCTGAAGGGCAGCACCAGCCCCGGCGCGGGGAAGATCACCGTCGCGTTGGAGAGCATGGTGATCAGGAACAGCCCCAGGTAGCCGTAGGTCCGAAAGCGCACCCACCAGTCTTGGAACAAGATGATGGCCACGCTGAGGGCCAGCACCAGCGCCAGCGCGAGGATGCGCCAGGTCCGGCGGCGGCGTTCGCCCGCGACCTGGGCGGCTGGAGGCGAAGGCGTTCCCGGGTTCATGAGCCGCCGTCCGCGGAGACCAGCGATTGCAGCAAGGCTTGCAGCCGCGCGGTGAGCATGTCCAACGCCACGGTATTGAAGCCGCCCTCGGGGATGATGATGTCCGCGTAGCGTTTGGAGGGCTCGACGAACTCCAGATGCATGGGCCGCACCGTGGTCAGGTATTGCCGGATGACCGATTCCACCGTGCGGCCGCGTTCTTCCACATCGCGCAGCAGGCGGCGGATGAAGCGCAGGTCCGCGTCGGTGTCCACATAGATTTTGATGTCCAACTGGCGTCGCAGTTCGGGCTCCGCGAGGATGAGGATGCCCTCGACCAGGATGATGGGCCGGGGTTCGACCCGCACCGTCTCCGCGCGGCGCGCGTGGCGGGTGAAGTCGTACACCGGGCGCTCGATGACCCGGCCGGCGCGCAGGCCGCGGATGTGTTCCACCAGCAAAGGGGTCTCCAACGAGTCGGGGTGGTCGTAGTTGACCTGGGCCCGCTCTTCGGGGGGCAGGTGGCTGAAATCGCGATAATACGCGTCGTGGGGCAAGAAAGCCACATGCTCCGGCCCGACGCGTTCCATCAGCGCCTGGGCGACGGTGGTCTTGCCCGACCCACTTCCCCCTGCGATGCCGATGACCAAAGGCTGGGTACGCGTCATGGTGAGGATTATACCCGAAGCGCGGGCCTCCCGGGGGCCGGAAGGCGCCATTTGGCGGAAAATCAAATTTGCCCCCTCCCTCTTACCTGCGTATAATGAGAATTGGCCCGGGCGATGGTATAATACATATTCGCCCTGATGACCCAAAACGAGGGCGTGATGGATTCCGTCGGGGCCTCGGTCGGGCGTGTCGTGCGAGCATGCGACGCGCCGAACATGGGCCGAGGCTCGCCGACGCGGTACGAAACCATCCGTCTCAAGGCAAGATGGACAAATTCTTCAAGGAGGAAAGGGTGGACCCCAAATCCCAGGAACCGAACCGTCGCCCATCAACCTTTCGTCGGCTGGGTTCGGGCTCGACTATAATCCTGCTGTTGCTCTTCGCGCTGCTGTGGTTCATCGTCGGCAGCGGAGGACGCCGCGCGAGCCAGGTCCCCACCGTGCCGTTGAACCAACTGGCTGCGGAAATCGAACAGGGACGCGTCAAACACATTCGGGTGGAGACCGACGCGGTGCGGGTGACTTACATTGACGAT
The DNA here is from genome assembly GCA_013153375.1 of Chloroflexota bacterium. Taxonomy (GTDB): domain Bacteria; phylum Chloroflexota; class Anaerolineae; order Anaerolineales; family DRMV01; genus JAADEN01. The sequence continues at coordinate 6,286 of JAADEN010000005.1, forward strand.
ACCGAGGCCGTGGTGCCCATGCCCAACGCGACGGAAAACTTCTTGCCCGCGTTGGAGAACCTGGGCGTGTCGCCCGATGCGCTCAAGGCCGACGATGTGGAGATCGAATTCGCCCCCCGCCGGGTGTGGCTGGATGTGGTCAGCGTGCTGGGCTCCTTCGTGCTGCCCTTGTTGCTGATCATGGGCCTGTTCTGGTTCCTCATTCGGCAATCCCAGGCCGGCGGCAACGCGGCCCTCTCCTTTGGCAAATCGCGGGCTCGCATGATCGGCGGCGACCGCCCGCTGGTGACCTTCAACGATGTGGCCGGCGCGGACGAGGCCAAACAGGAACTCATGGAAGTCGTCGAGTTCCTCAAGGAGCCGTACAAGTTCCTCGAAGTGGGGGCCCGCATCCCCAAGGGCGTGCTGCTCATCGGCCCGCCCGGCGTGGGCAAGACCCTGCTGGCCAAAGCCGTGGCCGGTGAAGCGGGCGTGCCCTTCTTCACCATCTCGGGCTCCGAATTCGTGGAAATGTTCGTCGGCGTCGGGGCCAGCCGGGTGCGCGACCTGTTCCAGCAGGCCCGCAAACACGCGCCCTGCATCGTGTTCGTGGACGAAATCGACGCGGTGGGCCGCCAACGCGGCGCGGGCCTGGGCGGCAGCCACGACGAGCGCGAGCAGACCCTCAACCAGTTGCTGGTGGAGATGGACGGCTTCGACAGTTCCACCAGCATCATCGTCATGGCCGCGACCAACCGGCCCGATGTGCTGGATCCCGCGTTGCTGCGGCCCGGGCGTTTCGACCGCCGCATCGTGGTGGACCGCCCCGACCTGCGCGGGCGGCTGGAGATCCTCAAAGTGCATGTGCGCAACAAGCCCCTGGCCCCCGATGTGGATCTGGAGGCCATCGCCCGGGCCACGCCGGGCTTCGTGGGCGCGGATCTGGAGAACCTGGTCAACGAGGCCGCCATCCTCGCGGTGCGGCGGGGCAAAAAGGTCATCGGCCAGCGCGAACTGGAGGACGCCATCGAGCGGGTCATGGTCGGCCCGGAGCGCAAGAGCCGCATGATCGACGAGGGCGAGCGCAAGATTTTGGCCTACCACGAGGCCGGCCACGCGGTGGTCATGCAGGCCCTGCCCGAGGCCGACCCCGTGCACAAGATCACCATCATCCCCCGGGGCATGGCCGGCGGCTACACCCTGGCCTTCCCCGAGCAGGATCGCATGCTGGTTTCGCGGCGCAAGTTGTTCGCCGACATGGTGGGCCTGCTGGGCGGCCGCGCGGCCGAGGAACTGGTCTTCAACGACATCACCTCGGGCGCGGCCAACGACCTGGAGCGCGTGACCCAACTGGCGCGGGCCATGGTCATGCGTTTCGGCATGAGCGAAGAACTGGGCCCCATGACCTTCGGACGCAAAGAGGAACTGATCTTCTTGGGCCGAGAGATCGCGGAGCAGCGCGATTTCTCCGAGGCCACCGCGCAGAAGATCGACGCGGAAGTGCAGCGTTTGGTCCGTCAGGCTTACGCCCGGGCCAAGAGCATCTTGCAGCAATATCGGGACATTCTGGATCGGGTCGCGGAGAAGTTGCTGGAGAAGGAGACCCTGACGCGGGAAGAGTTCGAGGCCATCTTCCCGCCGCCGCACACCAAGGACGCCATTCCGCGACCGTCCGCGGCCTGAATCGTCGGCCGGGTCGGTCGGTGGGGAAGGGCTCCGCGGCGGGCCGGGCTCGCGCGGGGCCCTTCGCCGTTTCGCCCCGGATGCCAGCCGACCGGAGAGAAGACAAGGAGCGTTTTCGTGGACGGCATCGGCATGTTGGCCCTGGCCTTGAGCCTGGCCTTGGCCTTCGCCTTTCTCAACGGTTTTCACGACAGCGCCAGCATCGTGGCCGTGGCCATCGCCAGCCGGGCCATGACCCCGCGCCAGGCCCTGATGTGGACCGCGCTGGGGGAGTTCGTGGGGCCCTTCGTGTTGGGCGTGGCCGTGGCCCAGGTGGTGGGCGCGGGCCTGGTGAGCCCCGAGGCCATTTCGCTGGCCGCGCTGGCGGCCGCAGTGGGCGGCGCGGTTCTGTGGGGTGTGCTGACCTGGTGGTGGGGCATGCCCTCGTCGTCGTCCCACGCCCTGGTCGGCGGCCTGGTGGGCGCGGCCCTGGCCGCGGCCGGGCCGCAGGCCGTGCAGTGGCGCGGCCTGGCCTGGGTGCTGGCCGCGCTGTTCCTGTCGCCCCTCTTGGGCTTCGGGGCCGGGTTTGGCCTGACGCGGGTCATCTTCTTCCTGGCCCAGGGCGCGTCCCCGCGCATCAACCGCTGGTTTCGGGGCGGCCAGTGGCTGACCACCCTGGGGCTGGCCCTGGGGCACGGCGCCAACGACGGTCAAAAGAGCATGGGCTTGCTGGCGTTGGCCTGGTTGCTGGCCGGACGCACATCCGAGTTCCAGGTGACCCCCGCGATGATGGGCGCGGTGGCGACCGCCCTGGCCCTGGGCGCGTCCATCGGCGGGTGGCGGCTCATCCGCACCGTGGGCGGGCGCATCTTGCGGGTGCGCCCCGTGCACGGCTTTGTGGCGCAACTGGGCAGCGCGGCCGTCATCGTGGCCGCGGCCTGGGCCGGCGCGCCCATCAGCACCACCCAGGTCATCAACTCGGCCATCATGGGCACGGGCGCGGCCGAGCGATGGTCCAAAGTGCGCTGGCGCGTGGCCCGCGACATGGCCCTGGCCTGGCTGCTCACCATCCCTTCGAGCGCGCTGTTGGCCGCGGGGTTGTACGCCTTGCTGAGTCGTTGGGGCTGATTCAGCCTTGGGGGATGCGTCCCGGCAGGGCCGGCCGGCGCGGCGCAGTCACAGATCCATCTCCCGCCGCCCCAGGAGGGCGCGCATCAGGGTGGTCTGGTCCGCGTACTCCAAATCGCCGCCCGTGGGCAGGCCCTGGGCCAGGCGGGTGACCTTCACGCCCAGGGGCTTGAGCCGCTGGGCCAGGTACACCGCGGTCGCGTCGCCCTCCAGGCTGGGGTTGGTGGCCAGGATGACCTCCCGCACCCCCTCCTCCCGCACCCGCCGCTCCAGTTCGCGAATGCGCAAGTCGTCGGGGCCCACGCCCTCGATGGGCGAGAGCACGCCGTGCAGCACATGGTACACGCCCTGATAGAGCCCCGTGCGCTCCAGCGCGACCACATCCAGAGGGTCTTCGACCACGCACACCAGGGTCGCGTCCCGGTCGGGGTCGCGGCAGATGCTGCACAGGGGCTGGTCGGCCTCGGTGAAGTGGAAGCAGCGCTGGCAGTACGACACCCCGCGGTGCAGGTTGTCCAGCGCGTCCCGCAGGCTGTGGGCCACCTCTTCGGGCGCGCGCAGCAAGTACAGGGCCAGCCGGGCCGCGCTCTTGGGCCCGATGCCGGGCAGGCGCTCGAACGCCTCGATGACCTCACGGACGGGTTTGGGCAACGCGGTGGGTAAAGGCATGGCGTTTCCTCTCACAGTTTTTGCACGAAATCGGCCAGGAGCATTTTAACCGCGCCGTCCTCGAACAGGACTTCGATGACCTCGTCGCCGGCGCTGATCTCGACCCGCTGCACCACGCCCTCGCCCCAGCGGGGATGGATGACCCGGTCGCCGACGCGGAAGCGGGCCCGCCGCGTGCGGGGCTGGCGCGGCCGCGAGC